>JAPOYX010000123.1 GCA_026706345.1 Gemmatimonadota bacterium
CCGCATCGATCCGAACCAGAATGTGCAATCCGTTGTTTTTCAGAATAATGGCGTCTCAGAGGTAGGAAGTCCGCTCGCAGTCTACCCGAATGGAATGTTCCTGGTGGAGCCTGCTGGCCCGGATCGACCCGCGGGCGCCGTTTTCGAACCGCAGCAGCAACTGGCAGACGTCATCGTTTTCCACGACGCCGGTCCGGTCGGGAATCTCCAGCACACCATCGCTATGCATCCTGCGCAGTTCGCCGAAATGGTCTTCTGCGGTGAGCAGGGGTCGCTGCGTTACATACACGGCCAGTTCCGCGTTCACCTGCGCGATCTCACCCACCAGCCACCTTGCCGCATCGATCATGTAAACACCGAGGTCGCCCAGGGCCCCGGTTCCCGCTTCCGCGCGCTTGAACCTCCAGGTCAGGGGAAAGCGGGGATCCCGGGCCCAGTCGAAGGACCAATGGGCGTCGAAAGTATGGATCTTTCCGGCCTTTCCCTCGCGCAACAGGTGAGAAAGAAGCCGAAGGGCCGGGAAGAGACGAATGCCCGATTGAACGCCTGTTTTCACGCAGCCCGTCTCCGCGGCGGCGCACATCTCCCTTGCCTGGGTCCCGTTCAGCGCCAGGGGCTTCTCGCAAAACACCGATTTCCCGGCCTTCAGGGCTGCCATGGCGATTGGATGGTGCAGGTGATGGGGCGTGGCGATGCCGACGGCGTCGATGTCACCGCGGTTCAACAGCTCGTTTGCGTCCCGGCACACGTGGGGGACGTCATACCGTTCCGCCAGGGCACGTGCGCGTTCGATTCGGCGGCTGGCAACCGCGGTCAGGGTGGCTTCTTGCCGCCACGCCTCCGCATGGGAATACGCAATGTGCCCGGCACCGATCATCCCGATGCGAACGGTGTGCTTCATGTTTGAATTCCGACTGGAGCGATCAGGATATCGCCGTACCTGCTTCGGAACCATCATCCACACCCGCTTCCAGCAGGCCGCCTTGCCGAAGCAAGGCCTCCGTGGTCGGTTCCCTTCCACGGAAGTCCCTGAAGACGTCCATGGGATGCCGGCTGCCGCCGAGGGCAAGAACGGTATCGCGGAACCGCCTGCCCAGGCGCCGCGTCTCTCCTTCGTTCTCCAGCCCTGCCTCCTCGAAGGCGGAGAAGGCGTCCGCGCTGAGCACTTCCGACCACTTGTAGCTGTAGTACCCCGCGGCGTATCCACCGGCGAAAATGTGGGAGAACGAACAGAAGAACCGGTCTTCTTCAAGCGAGGGCAGGATTAGCGTCTCCGCGTCGATCCGGCGCTGCACGTCCAGGATCGTATCCGTTCCATCGGGATCGAAATGCTCGTGCAGTTCCATGTCGAGCAGGCCGAAGTTGACCTGCCTGAGCGTGTTGCTGCCCTCCCGGAAGGTCCTGGCGCCGAGCAGGCGGTCGATGATTTCATCGGGAAGCGGTTCGTCCGTCTCGTAGTGACGCGCCAGACCTTTCAGCGTCCCCCGGTCGTAACACCAGTTTTCCATAAACTGGCTGGCGATCTCCACCGCGTCCCATTCCACGTTGGATATCCCGGACGCCATGCCGTAGTCGATGGTGGTCAGCATATGCTGGAGCGCGTGGCCGAACTCGTGGAACAGGGTTTCCACTTCGCGGAAGGTCATGAGAGAGGGTTTGCCGCCGACGGGCTTGCCCTGGTTGCAGATCATGTAGGCCACGGGCAGCCGGGCGGCCTGTCCGGTCGAAGCCATGACCGCGCTTCTGCCCACAAGCGTATCCATCCACGCACCGCCCTGCTTCTCTGTGGGACGGCTGTACGGATCCAGGTAGAAGGCTGCTATGGACTCGCCCCGGTCGCCGAACACCCGGAAGAACTGGACGTCCTCGTGCCAGACGGGCGCCTCGCCGGTCGCCTCTTCCAAGCGCACGCCGAAAAGCCGTTCGGTCAGTTCGAACAATCCGTTCAGCACGCGAGGCAGCGGGAAATAGGGTCTCAATTCTTCGTCCTTCAGGTCGTAACGCGCCTCGCGAAGCCGTTCCGACCAGTAGGGGACGTCCCAGTGCTTGAGTTCGTCATCCTCGTCGTCACCGTCCACTCCGGCCAGCGCCTTCAACGCTTCCATGTCCCGCTCGGCGGCGCCGCGGCCCGCCGCGCGCAATTCGTCGAGCAGACGCCGTACCGATCTCGCACCCGGCGCCATCTTCCGGCTGAGACTCAACTCCGCGAAGGTATCGAACCCGAGCAGTCCGCACTTTTCGATTCTCAGAGCGATGATCTCCCTGGCGACATCTCTGTTGTCCCACTGGCCGTCCGACGCCTTGGAAATGAAGGCGCGGTACAGGCTTTCCCTCAGGTCCCGGCGCTTGCTGTGCTGCATGAAGGGCATGAAACTCGGATAGTCCAGCGTGAGGATCCATGGCCCGTCCGCTGCCGTGGCCTGCTCGTGTCCCTCCTGCCGGGCCGTATCCGCGGCCAGTTCGAGCAGGGTTTCGGGAAGGCCTTCGGTTTGTCCGGCCTCTGTGAGCTTTATCTTGAATGCCTTTGTGGCGTCGAGGACGTTGTTGGAGAACTTCGTGCTCAATTCCGCCAGCCGCTGGCTGATCTCGTTATAGCGTTCCCTGTCCGCGTCGTCCAGCCCCACGCCGTTCAGCTCAGCCTCGCGTATGGCCGACTCCAGAATCCTGTGCTGGGCGGGATCGAAACGCCGCGCCTCGTCGCTGTCCCGCAAGGCGCAACAGGCCTGGTACAGAGGTTTGCTCTGGCCGAGCCGATTGCTGAACTTGACCACTTCCGCGAGCAGGGGATCGTACACTTCCCGCAATTCGGGCGAGTTCTTCACCCCGTGCAGGTGGGACACGATGCCCCAGATACGGCCCAGGTCATCCTCGATTTTCTCAAGCGGATCCATCAACTCGCGCCAGGTGCGCGGCGTGGTCGCCTCAAGCCGGGACACGGCCTCTTCGCAGCCCTCGAGCAGGGTGCGGATACCCGGTTCGATATGTTGGGTCTCGATCTGGTCGAAGAGGGGGAGATCGTCCCAGTTCAACAGTGGATTGTGTTCCATTCTGATCGCCTTGCCTTTTTGTTGCGTACATTTATCTTGGGGTACGACCGACGCCGGAATGCAGGCGCGATAACCGTAGCAAGTTACGAAGTACCATGGCCTAAATCAACCTATCATTTCTTTCCGGGCCGGAACGAAATACATGACTGAAAAGCGATTCAAACGGCGGCTGCAACGGTACCCCGCGGTGAGCGACCTGCGAAGGCTGACGCGCAAGAGACTGCCACACATCGCCTGGGAATACCTCGACTGCGGCACGGGCGACGAACGGGCCGTGGCGAGGAACGTGGAACGCATGGCGGAGGTCACGCTCGCGCCGGTTTTCATGAAGGGCGAACTGAAACCCGATCTGACTACGACGCTGTTCGACCGGACCTACAGCGTGCCCTTCGGCATGGCGCCGGTGGGACTCACCGGGCTCATGTGGCCCCGGGCCGAGTTCATCCTGGCCGCGTCGGCCGCGAAATACCGCTTCCCCTACTGCCTCAGCACAGTAGCTACCCGATCGCCGGAAGAGATCGGCCCCGTCGTCGGTGATATGGGCTGGTTCCAGCTCTATCCGCCCCGGCGGCGGGAAGTTCGCGACGATCTTCTGAAGCGCGCGATGGACGCGGGATTCCATACACTCGCGGTGACGGCGGACGTGCCCATGGGCAGCCGGAGGGAACGGACCAGCCGCGCGGGTCTGGAAACACCGCCGCGGATCACGGCCGAGTTCGTGTACGAAGCGCTGATTCATCCCACCTGGACGATACAGACCCTGCTCGCAGGCCTGCCCAGGCTCAGGGCGATCGAAAAGTACGCCGATTCGAAGCAGATGGGCGAGGTGGCGAATTACGTCGGCCAGGAACTGGGCGGCACCCTCGACTGGGACTATATCAGCGAGGTTCGCGATCTCTGGGACGGACCGGTAATCGTGAAGGGTATTATGCACCCCGATGACGCGGAGCGGGCAATAGCGACCGGTGTGGAGGGCATACAGGTATCGAACCACGGTGCGCGGCAGTTCGACGGCACGCTAGCCGCCATAGACGCGCTGCCGCCCATCGTCCACCAGGTCAACGGAAGGGCCCGCATCCTGTTCGACAGCGGGGTGCGCACCGGACTGGACATCATCCGGGCCCTCTCGCTGGGCGCCGATTTCGTGCTGCTCGGAAGGGCCTTCATGTACGGCGTAGGCGCCTTCGGCAAGACGGGCGGCGATCACGCCTTCGAGATCCTCAAGGCCGACCTCGAAGTCAACATGGTCAACCTGGGGTGTGCCGCGGTGGACGAGATCCCCGCTCCGGTCCGGCCAGAGACCGCGTAGCAAGCCCAGGCCCGTCCGTTCACTCCGCCGAGTTCAGCCAGCCGCGAAAGCCGCTTCGGCCGCTTCCGCCAAGCTCAGCTAGCCGCACTCACCCCGCCGCTTCCACGTGCGATTCCCGCTCCGCTCTCCGTGAGTAAACCAGGCTGCAGAATCCCAGACCGACGGAGCATACTGTTCCGATCACCGCCAGCAGCAGCATGCCGCCAGATTCGAAGAGGAATCCGGTCACCAGGCTGGCCGAACTCGCCGACAGCGCGATGAACATCTCGTTTACGCCCTGTACGCGTCCCCGTTCCAGCGGCGCAAGCGCGTTTGAAAGCAGGGAAGAGCCGGCGATAAAACAGAAGTTCCACCCCAGGCCGAGGAGGAAGAGGGCGATCGTCAGGGGTATGAACCGGGGCGAGACCGGTGTGATCACGCAGGAGACGACCAGGATGAGTACGCCCCACTTCACGATGGCGTGCTGACCCCACCGCATGATCAGTCGCCCGGTGATGCCGGAAACGCCGAACATGCCGATGGCGTGCGCCATGATGACCCACGAGATCAGCCACGTGCCATGATCGTGGTGGCTCATGTGCAGGGGCGTGATCACCATGAGCAGCGTCATGACGAACTGGCCGATTACCATGGCCGCGATCCCGTACCGGACGTGCACGTTGCGGAGGATCTCCCGCACGGGGCGCGTGGTGGACGCGTCGATTTCGGATTCGGCGGCGGGTTTGATGCGCCGGGCGAGGTCGAGCGGGTCGGGGCGAACCAGGAAGAGGGTTAGCAGGACCGCTGCCAGGCTCAGGCCCACGCCGACGACGAAGGGGCCCGACATGGGAGGATAACCGTATTGCGCGATCCAGATCCCCGCGGGCGCAACCATCATGGCGCCGCCGATGGCGCTGATGGTGCCGGCGGACACGATTCGGCCGATGATGCGGGCACGTTCGGCTTCGGGATAGATTTCCGCGCCGATGAACCGCGCCTGCTCGCTGGAGCTGCGCGCCATGCCGGCGAAAAAAGACGCGATGCAGAATCCCGCGAAGGAATGGACGGCCACGCTCAGGAAACTGGCCGCGGCGGCGATCAGGGACGACAGGTATCCGGCCGTTAGCCCGGCCCGGCGGCCCAGGCGGTCCATGATCCAGCCGAAGGGGAAGGCGCTGATCGAGCGCGCGAGAAAGGCGATGGTCATGGGCACGCCCGTCATGCGCTCGCTGTCGGCCAGCTGCGCCGCGAGGATGGGCACGACGGTGAAGGCCGCGACCTGGGTGGCGCCGAAAAGGGCCTGGGTGACGAAGAGGGTGTGGGTGATCCGGCTGCGGACCGACTGAAGCTGTTCCGGTTCCATTATGCTCCCGCGGCCCGGTATTCATGCCGTACTGCCGCTGGTAACTCCTCTCCCGGTCAGATGACTTCCAGCTGATCCCGGTCCGGCAGCGCGGGGAAAGGTGCGCTCGGCAGGGTCTGGTACCAGAAGGCCACCGAAGCGACATCGTCCTGGAGCGCCTGGTACGGGCCGCCCTGGGTAAAGCCGAGCAATTGCCGCCAGCCCAACGCCTGGATGGTTACCTTCAGGTCCTCCTCGAAGCGCACCGGGTCCGACACGTGCCACCGGTACATGCCGAACCGCTGCTGGGACTTGTACATGCCGTCGGGGCGGATGACCTGGGGCATGCCCGCGTACGGGGTGGTGTATTCCACGTACCGGCCGTCGATGTCGAAGTTGTACGAACCGCAGAAGTAGTCCTCGACGCCCGTCCCGCAGATCGTCGGAAACTCGTCGTCCCCGTCGATGTAGAATTTAATCTCGCCCTCGCCCCACCATCCGTTGCTGTTGGATCCCCATGCCATGTAGGTGCCGACGTAATGGCCGTGCCCCTGTACGCCGTCCAGTATGGTGAACACCTCTTTGTACGGAACGGGGTTCGTGCGCCGGAAGCTCGCGTGGAAGTAGCCGATGTCCTCGGGGACCTCGGTCAGCGTGTAGTCGATCTGGTAGTACACGCGCATCTTCTCGTCGGCGATGTTCTCCAGCGTGATGCGGCAACGCTTGCGAAAGGGCATCTCCCAGTAGCAGTTGAACGCGCTGGCCGGATTCACGCACACGGCCAGCGAGGACACGTGGGCGTATTCACTCCACCCGCAGGCGAAGAAATCGCCCATGGGGCACTCCACGGAGGGATGCTCCTCGTCGTCCCAGTAAATGCGCAGGATGGCGAAGCGCCAGTGGCCGGTGGGCGTCAGCCAGATATGCTGAATGGCCCCGGAACCTTCGATATCGGCCATCGTCAGCGTTTCCCCCGCTTCGATGTCGAATGAAGGGGAGATCTTCCAACCCTGCCCAAGGTGCCGCGCGTTATGGGCACCGGTGCCTTCCGTGGCCATGCCCCCCCGGCCCTTTCCGCCGTCCGTGTTTTCCGGCGAGATGGACCGCGTCTTGGCTCGCGACAGACGCGGCAGGTTTCCCATATCCATGCCCAGTCCGTTGAACATATGCGTATCTCCTCGTGATATCTTCTCTTGATAAGGTGATCCTGGCTTCACTATAATACGTTCCGCGATGGCACTCGCACAGGTCTTTTTAGGTATTCACAACCGACGGAAGCGACGGTGGATCTTGCAACGCGACGTACTCTACTACATCGCCGATCCCATGTGCTCATGGTGCTGGGGTTTCAGTCCGGTGCTGGAGGCGGTTTCCGGTGTGCTCCCGCATGAAATACCCATTCGCTACGTCATGGGCGGCCTGGCCCGGGATTCGGATGATCCCATGCCCGAGGAAACCCGGTCGTACGTGCAATCCCAGTGGCGGCTGGTGGCTGAGCGGACGGGGGCGGAATTCAATTGGGATTTCTGGAGAGATTGCGAGCCCAGGAGATCGACCTACCCGGCCTGCCGGGCGGTCATCGCCGCCGGGGTGCAGCGGCCGGACGGGACAAGAGCGATGTTTCACGCCATCCAGCGGGCCTATTATCTCGAAGCCCGTAATCCGTCGGACACGGAAACGCTCGTTCAACTGGCGGGAGAAACGGGACTGAATACGGCGCGCTTTTCTGAAGACCTCGTCTCGCCCCGCACCGACGAACTGCTCAACGAGGACTTCGAGCTCCGCCGGTCCCTCCACGCAGACAAGTTTCCCACCATGATCCTGGAGCACGACGACAACCAGTTGTGGCTGGCCTACGGCTACGAAGAAGAAGATATGGTGGTGGACCTGCTGACGTCCGCGCTGCTTTCCTGAGAGCGGTCCGGGTGGTGGGCGGTGAAGACCCACGAGGTAACGCACGCGCTCGCTCCAGGGGCACTGCATCCCCTCGGCGGTAGCGTCGTCCCGACCAGTCTGAGCGCATCCGTGCACGCACTCCCGGGCACTACATCCCCTCGACCCTGGGATCGATCCACATATACACGAAATCCACCACGATATTGGCGCAGACCACCATCACGGCTGAAAAGAGCACGACGCCCATGATCATGGGCACGTCGAGACTGAAGACGGACTGCAGGGCCAGGACGCCCAGGCCGGGCAGGGCGAATACGTTTTCGGTGAACACCACGCCGCCCATGAGGGCAGCCATATCGAGGCCGAGGACGGTTATGACGGGAATGACGGCGTTCCGCAGTCCGTGCTTGAACAGCACGATGTACTCCGGAACGCCCTTGGCACGGGCCACGCGCATGTAATCGGCGTTCAGTACCTCCACCATGTTCGTATGGACGAGCCGCGCGTAGTAACCCGTGATAACCAGGGCGAGGGTCGCCGCAGGCAGGATGATGTGAGTCCAGCCCGCCCAGCCGCCCACCGGAAACATCCCGGTACGGTAGGCCAGGTAATACTGCAGCATGCGGGCCAGCCAGAAGACGGGCAGGGATATGGCGACCAGGGATACGATCAGCACTGCCCGGTCTATGGCCCGGCCGCGGTATTTCGCCGTGAGGACGCCGAGCGGGACGCTCATCAGCATCCACAGGCATACCGCCGTCAGCGCCAGGGAGAGCGTGACTGGAAACCTCGCCAGCAAGGCGTCCAGCACCCGTTCGCCTGTCACCAGGGACGTGCCCAGGTCGCCCCGCAGCAGATTCCCGATGTAGCGCCCGTACTGCACGGCCAGAGGATCGTCGAATCCCATTTCCTGGCGGATCCGCTCGATCGTCTCGGCGTCCGCGTTCGCCCCCGCATATACCCGGACCGGGTCGGCCGGTACCGCGTGGACGATCAGGAAGGTGACGACCGTGGTGCCCCACAATATGACGGCCGCCCAGCCCAGGCGGCGCAGGACCCTGTTCAACATAAGGCCATCCCGTTTTGTTTCGAGACAGTTTTCATGGTTCGATCCACATCAGCTCGTACCGGATGGGCCAGACGGGATTGAGTTTCAGCCCCTTAAGCCATGGTTGCCGGAGCAGGTACATCTGCGGGTAATACAGGAATACCCAGGGCGCGTCCTCCACGACCAACCGCTCTGCTTCGCGGTAGAGTGCCAGGCGGTGATCCCGGTCTGTGCTGGTCGCGGCTTCGTCGAGCAACGCGTTGACCCGTTCATTGTCGTAAAACGCCACGTTCGTACTGTTCACCTCGGTAATCCGGTTGCCGTTCAGTAACACATCGAGGAAATTGCTTGGATCCGGGTAGTCCTGGTACCAGCCAAAGGTGGAAAAGGGTATCGTACCACGCCTGCCTGTCGCTTCGATCCG
>JAPOYX010000124.1:0-3411 GCA_026706345.1 Gemmatimonadota bacterium
CCGGACTGATCCGTGATTTTAATTACTTCGTCTATCCAGTCGTTAAATGCCTTTGTATCAAATGATCCATCAGAAGCTACACCCGGCCACCGTTTCCCACCAGCAAGTTCCTCGAATGCGGCTTGCGCGAGTTCAGCCCGTTGACTGTCAATTTTGTCCTGCGAGGGTTTCTTTTCGTTTTTCGAACGGTAGCAGAAAGAGAGGAATTCCGCAAAAATGGTTGGATTTGAAGATAGGTGATTCTCTAGTGTCTTTGGTGAGCCAGAAGAAAACTGACCCCAAAGTGGGAGGAAACTCCATTCAATTGAAAACAACACTTCCGGATCTAGCACTGCTGAGTCCTGCAAGTATTGAATTACATCAACTATCCAGTCAGTTCTTACTCTTTTGAATGCGTCTCGAGTTTCCGATATAGATTGGAGAGTTCTTACAGCTAAACGAGTATCGATTTCCTGCTCTTCAAGTTTAGCATACCATATACAATGCAATGCTTCGGGACTACGCCCACAGTCGAGTAGTTTATCAACAGCATAGTTGATTTCTTGCCCTGCTCTTGCAACAAACGCATTGGTGTTCTGCCAATACAGTCTCTGATGTTTTTCATCAATATGGGATTCGACAAGCTGCCATATGGCATTCTCAAATGGTAACAATGTCAGAAGTACTGTCTTCTTTTCCATGCTCCAATCACTACTAAGTGAGCACTCGACCCACTTTACACCGAGTAAACTGTACTGTTTCCACAGATATCCTGAAACGATCTGTTGCTCAATCTCATTATCACTACGTAGCAGTTTATCAAGTACAAGATATTCGATTTCGTCACTAGTTGCACTAACCAACGCTATTCCTACTTCTCTGGGTGAAGCAACGGATTTTGCGAAATCTACAATCGCTTCGATTCCCGAGTATGATATCACCAACTGAATAGCTGTGTTTCGATCGTGCTCGATTTGAGTACGTTGTTCTTCGTAGTCACGTGAATCACTGTAATAGAGTTCGTGTATACCTTCATTAAAAAGGTACCTGTATCGGTAGACTGGTGATTGAGGAGCAAGGATATCAGCGACTTTTTCAAGTTCTGATATAGAATCGGACGACATCGCCCATTTAGCGTCGGGGAAGCGCCTGTTGTTTCTAATCGTGCTATTTAGTTTCTCCCATATTGGCATACGGTCTGAATCATCGAGTGCTTTTACTTGATCTGAAGCAAGATGATGTAAAAGGGTTTGTTTGGCGCTGCTTGGTAGATTGATAAGTCGATCAACTAACTCAATTAGTTTTTCCGTGTCTGTTTTAGCTAATCCTACGGCCAAATTTGTGTATACAGTCACCAATTCACGGTATTTGGATTCATCATAACCTCCATTCCATTCTCTTGGTATCAAATCTCGCCAGGTTGGCTTGTGACATCCAGATGTAGAACCGTGAGCATGCGGCATCAAGTCCATTACCAATTTCCAACCAACAGATGGATGCTCACTAATGACTGCATTAACAGCGGCACGCTGGATTTCGATAGAAGCCGAGGTCTGTACAAACCAAGGTAGAAATATGCTTACGAGAGAGTTTGACGGTCGGTTTGCCCAATTCCCCCCAGGATCAATTGCTGCAAGATCAGCCAATATCATGGAAACCCGACAAAGGTAATCGGGATGCCAAGCAAGCGTTTCCAACGCCCATAGCAAACCACTGATGTAGTTCCATCCTCCAACCTCTCCACCTCCCTCTTGCTCGAATAGGCAGTGAAACTGGGAGTTATCAAGGTCCTCTGTCTGTCTTTCCACTGCACTCAGAAACGCGTCAGGGGCAGCTTCTGCAAATTGTGGCAATAGAGAATCCAGACTTCCCCACGTTATCCAAGAAGACCCATGAAGAATCTCATGAACAACCTCAATAGCCACGGACTCTGATTTTCCATCAGAACATGAGATGAGCGCTTGAGGTCTTGAACCAACTAAAGCGAGTGATTCTGCTAGCCCTTCTCGAAGGTTATTCGAGTGGATAAGTTGCTTTTCGTGGATACTTGCCATGAAACGGTCTTCTTTGGGTAAATCAAATTTGGGATCTTTCTCACCGAGAACGGAGATTGCGGCTTTCTTAAACCGGTCGAGATCATCATCCGTTATTCTGATGCCTAGTGAATTCCATGATTCTCCCCGTGCAATAAACCTCCATTTTTCATTTAGTTGAATAAGGGGAGAGCCCGAACGAATTGAATCAGTTCTAATCGTTTCGATCCACTCCCCGTATTCTTTTCCCAACAAAGTCTTAATTGCAGCTCTGTCCGCGAGGCGGTTACCATCCCATTTGCCTATAAGGATCGCTTGTGCAATAGACCTACTGTTCTCCCAAGTCGCATATGGTGGTAAGGTTCCAAAACCCTGTAAATGCCTACGTAATGCCGATACACTATCTCCACCATAACCGGCAAGTTCTCGAGCCCGATTCTCAGAGTATTCTGCTTCTTTAAGGACAGTTTCGATTTGTGACTGTGTAGGGTTTCGTAGTTTTACAATATCCGGACTCTCCCTGTTGTACCAAATACTGGAGATAGGTACAATAACAGCATGGCCTTTTTGTATAGCAATTGTAAGTAAATCAGCTTTTTCTTCTGTATCCAATCCTAGTTGAGGATATGCGACTAGCACGTGAGGTTTTTGAACTTCTATAACCGAACGCCACGCATCCTCGCTAGTAATAAACAGGCAACGATTTGCATAAGATCTTGCTGAAGATTCATCCAATGTAGTAATAAAAGCAGCTACGAAATCCGCTACATCATGCTCGCTTTCCACAAACAACATTAACTTCTGCGTACGCCCATCAAATAGTGCCTTAGCTGCACCACATACATCGCTTCGTCCAACAACAAACAAATTAGGCGGAATAGGTGGATCGTCTATAGCTGTCATAGACAGAATTACGTCCCAGTGCTCCTTTGGCGTGGTAAATCCTCCTAAGCTGTCTGACATGCCTATTTTTGCAGCCATCCATCGACCGATCGAAGGGAATTCCCTTAACCAGTCAGCAAGTTTTATTCCATCGATAATGCGAACCGACTGCCAACCTCTGTTTTGTCGATCGAGTAGCCATTTAGATTGTTTCGGTTCACTCCAGCCATCGACTCCCGCAGATCGCGGCGTCACAAATACAAAAGTCGACGTTGATCTAATATCTGCAGGAAGGCATTCTGTTCTTTGGTTGAACACCCTCGTTGCTTTGCTCTGTGGCCTACCGCCAGTTCCAATCTCCCAAAAAGACGCACCGTTTGGGACAAACTCAAGAAAAGAACCTTCGGTTTCAACTTTACCATCCCAACCTGGTTGATTTACCATATTGCCATAGGGTATGCGTCTTTTTTCCATGCATGACTTTTGCAACTTCGCGCAGATCCTCAATGCGGCCATT
>JAPOYX010000124.1:3421-25158 GCA_026706345.1 Gemmatimonadota bacterium
CTTTAGCGTACCAACCTGGTTGACTTACCATATTGCCATCCGGTATGCGACACATCGGTATAGTGTTGACAGATTGTCTTACAAGCCAGTACACAAGCTCTGGTATAACGGACTGGCTTTCTCGCTGGTCTGCGTACATTTCGAGATTCTCTGGCCGAACTATTGAGGTATGATCCATGTGATACTCCTTATGCAAAACCGGTGGATGTGGTACTTTACACCATAAGTTGTAATTTTAAACAAAATCCCATTTAGTTAAATACGCATATACATTGTATCTCGACATATGTGACTAAAGCGAACTTACAGTATGTCCTGACTATATGACCTCCCATATTCCTAGTGTAATTTACATAGGAAATAGGTTTCTTTACACAGGAGCATGCTCGTAGTTTCTCGAATGATGTAATATACGAGAATCTGCAATTTTTGAAGTTTACTGTTCAGTCGATTTCAAAGCAACCCTGGTGTTCTCCTTTCGAATGAAGAAATCGAGATTGATTGTGGAATACCGACCAACGAACTCACATTATACATACCGTGTATGGTACGTATGAGGTTCCCATGTCCCTAACCGACGAAGAACGCTTCCGATTCGACCTGGCCGGGTTTCTGGTCCGGCCGGCCATACTCACCGCGGATGAAGTCAAGGACATCCGCGAGCAGATCTACCTGATCAAGCACGACCCCGAATCGCTTCCGCCGGAACATCGTGACGTGCCGGGCGGACCGTCGAGCGTGCTCATCGACCACCCCGCGGTCGTGGACGTGATCGAGGAGATCATCAGCAAGGATTTCCGCCTGGAGAACTGTTCTTGCGTATGGCGCAACAAGGGGGAGGCACACGGGGATCTGCACGGGGGTGGCCCCAAACAGATCGATCCCATCTTCGGCTACCGGGTGCAGCGCGAACAGATCTACGCGGGCATGGTCCGGGTGATCTTCGAGTTTACGGATATACGCATGGAAGACCAGAGCACGCACTTCGTGGTGGGGAGCCACAAGGCCAACTTCCCCATGCATCCCGATCACATGTCGCTGGAGGAGGGCAAGCGGAGCGAATTCCTGATGACCTACGCTTGTCCAGCGGGGAGCGCGGTGTTCTTCACCGAGAACACCTGTCACGCCGGTCCCGTATGGAACCGGGACGAACCGCGGGTCACCGTCCTCAACGCCTATTCCCACCTGGCCACGCACTGGCACCGGCTCAAGACCCCGCCGGAAGTCATCGCGGGCCTTCCGCGCGAGAAGCAGGTCTACTTCCGCGAGCCGTGGATTGCCGATTTCAGGACGAATCCGGCCACGAGGAACACGGCGGAGCGATTCATCGACAATGACGAACCGCCTGTTAACGCCGATACGAAGCCCTAGCCTCGACTACTGCACGTATGAAACTGGCCTGGTTGTGAGTCAGTTCCTGTCAAGGCCGAACGATACTGCCATCCGCCCTGCGGTCCTCCGCGGCGTAGCGAGGCGTCGCCGCGTCCTCCGCGTTCAGCAGCCTCGCCGCCGCATCCTCGTCGATATCCAACCCCAGTCCGGGACTGTCGTTGGTGTAGAGGTGGCCTTCCCTTAGCTCGCAAGCGCCGGGGAACGCCGCGTATTCCTCTTCGCTGAAGGTGTTTTCTTCCTGGATCCCGAAGCTCCAGCTCGACATGTCGAGGTGAACGGCCGCGGCCTGGTTGACCGGGTCGTTGTCGCCCCCCTCCTGCCAGGCGGTGTTGATGCCGAAGGATTCGCAGAGGCTTGCGATCTTGCGGCACGGCGTGATGCCGCCCGCCTTGGATACCCGCACGCGGACGTAGTCGATGAGGCGCTCGGTGATGAGGGGCGTCCACTCGTGGGGATTCACGAAGAGTTCGCCCATGGCCTGGGGCGTCGTGCACTGCTCCCGGATGAGGCGGTACCACTGCACCTGTTCGGGCGAAAGGACGTCCTCGAGGAAGAACAGCCGGTAGGGTTCCAGGCGCTTGGACAGGGCCACCGCGGATTGTGGGCGCAGATGTTCGTGTACGTCGTGGGTCAGCTTCGGACCGAAACCGAGTTTCGAGCGCAGGTACTCGAACATGTTCGGAATGGCTTCGATGTAGGCCTCGTCGTCGAAAACCTTGTCGGCGGGCCAGGCGTTGGCGGGCCGTGGCGCTTCTTCCGAGGGGATGAATCCGCCGCCGCCGTATCCGCCCAACTGGCACCGGACCACGGGAAACCCCTCCTCGAGGTAGCCATGAATCGCTTCCAGCAGGGCTTCGGGTGTGCCGCCCCCCGCGTGGGCATAGCAGGGCACGGCGCTCCGGCAGGCGCCGCCGAGGAGCTGGTAGACGGGCATGCCGGCTTCCTTGCCCTTGATGTCCCACAGGGCCATGTCGATCCCTGAAAGGGCCGTGTTGGTGATGGCGCCGTTGCGCCAGTAACCGCTCGTGTAGAAGGTTTGCCAGATGTCCTCGATGCGGCTGACGTCCCGCCCGATGAGCTTCGGGGCCAGCATGGACTCGACGGCCTCGACGACGGCGCGCTGGTGGTAGTGGTCGCTCGCCGACCCGATGCCGTAGAGTCCCGGCTGGTTCGTGGTGATCTTGACGATGCCCCAGGTGCCGTTCGAACGCGTCCGGATGCACTTCACACCGGTAATGGTGGTCAAGTTTGAGCTCCTTTATTCGGCCGTTACCCGCTTGCCGTCCACGAGAAAGGGTTCCGCGTTACTCCAGTTCCGCGTGCCGTCCTCCGTAAGGATCGGTTCGGCGGAATACTGGGTCAGGTACACGCGGCGCCAGCCGTCGGAGGTGTTTGGGCTGCTGCGGTGGAAGGACACGCTGGAGAATACGGCGATGCTCCCGGCCGGCGCGACCACGGGCACGCCCGGATCATCGCCGAAGTAGCCGATCTTGTCGTTGGTCTCGTCCACGATGCGGTGATCCTGGCGGCGCCTCGTGCCCGCGCGGGAAAAGGGCAGGATGTAGACCGTGCCGTTCTCGTCGGAGACGTCGTCGAGGGCGGCCCAGCAGCTCATGTAGGGCCGGTGGTCGAACCCCACGTAGCCCGAGTCCTGGTGCCAGCCAAACTTCATGCCGACTTCGGGCCCCTTGACCACGAACTGCTCGTGAAAGAGATAGGCGGTATCGCCCAGGGTGCTTATGCAGATCTCGGCCATGATCTCGCTGAAGATGTACGGCCGCAGGCTGGGATTGTCGCGGTGCCGGTTCGAGATGAAGTATCGGCTGCCCTTGTGAGTGATGCCCCGGGATTTCTCCGCGTCCCGGGCCATATCGGCCTCCATCTCGACCCGCAATCGGTCGCACTCGCCGCGTATGTATTCCAACTGTTCATCGTCCAGGGCGGACTCGAGAATGAAGTATCCTTCCTCCTGGTACTGCTGCTTCTGCGCATCGGTGATTTCGACGGGCTTTGCTCTGGTTACCGACATTTATCCCCGTCCTATGTAGGGCATGGTGGTGGCCATGACCGTGATGAATTGTACGTTGGCGTCGAGGGGCAGTCCGGCCATGAAAACCACGGCGTCGGCCACGTTCTTCACGTGCATCCTCGCCTCGGCCAGCAGGTCGCCGGTGGGTTGCAGGATGCCCTCCTGCATGCGCTGGGTCATCTCCGTGGCCGCGTTGCCGATATCGATCTGCCCGCAGGCGATGTTGTACTTCCGACCATCGAGGGAAGTCGAACGCGTCAAGCCGGTTACGGCGTGCTTGGTGGCCGTGTAGGGCGCCGAGTTCGGCCGGGGAACATGGGCGGAGACCGACCCGTTGTTGATGATCCGGCCGCCCTGCGGATCCTGGTCCTTCATGATCCTGAAAGCCTCCTTCGTGCAGAGGAAGGAACCCGTCAGGTTGACGTCCACCACGGTCTGCCACTGCTCGGCCGTCAGCTCTTCGAGGAGCACCGCGGGCGCCCCGGTTCCGGCGTTGTTGAACAGCAGGTCCAGGCGGCCGTGGGCCGCCTTC
This sequence comes from Gemmatimonadota bacterium, assembly GCA_026706345.1. Lineage (NCBI taxonomy): Bacteria > Pseudomonadati > Gemmatimonadota > Gemmatimonadota bacterium. The sequence goes on from JAPOYX010000124.1 coordinate 7,375, forward strand.
GTTTCCGCGAAGAGGTGCTCGACCTGCGATGCGATCCCCACGTCCGTCGGCACGACCAGCAACCGGTCCGCGGCATCGCCCGCATCGGCCACGGTCGACTCCAGGGCCTCTTTCCGCCGGCCCGCGAGGACCACGCTGTAGCCTGCGTCCAAAAGCGCCAGGGAACAGGCCTTGCCGATACCGGAACCCGCGCCGGTGACGACGGCGACTTTGGTGGATTCACTCATGCTGTGCTCCTATCTCGATTGTAGATACTTTGTATATACGTCATGTCTACTCATTATACACGCCTTCGCTACCTCATACACGCCCCGTCTGTTTCATTCAAAACTACTCTACTGCCTGGGATCACTACAACTAATACCACACCCTCTCCCCTGCCAACATATTTCACGAATAGGGATCCGCGGCGTCGCGCAACGCGTCTCCCAGGAAGTTGAAGGCGATGACGACGACCAGCACTGGCGCGGCGGGGAAGAGCAGCCAGGGATGGTTCAGCAGAACGGTCACGCGCTGCGCCTCTTCGAGGAGCACGCCCCAGCTGGTCATGGGAGGCCGGATGCCCAGGCCCAGGAAGCTCAGGGCCGTTTCGCCCAGGATCATCCCCGGGATGGCCAGCGTGGCCACCACGATGATGTGGCTGTAGCATCCGGGCAGCAGGTGGCGGGAGATGATGTACCAGTGCCCCGCGCCGGCCGACCGCGCCGCCGTGGTGTAGTCCTGTTCCCGGAACACGAGGACCTTGCCCCGGACTTCGCGGGCCAGGCCGCCCCAGCTGATGATGGACAGGATGATCGTGATGCCCAGGTAGGTCTCGATGCTCGTCCATCCGGCCGGCAGCGCCGCGCCCAGGGCCATCCAGAGGGGGATCGGCGGAAAGGAGGCCAGGATCTCGACGACGCGCTGCAGGGCGTGGTCGATCCAGCCGCCGAAGTAGCCGGACAGCGTTCCGAGGACGGACCCGAGGATCAGGCTGAGGAACACGCCGATGATCCCCACGGTAAGCGATACGCGTCCGCCGTGGATCATGCGGGAGAGCAGGTCGCGGCCCATGCGGTCCGTGCCGAGGAGGTACATGGGGCCCTCGGAATGGATCAGCCTGAAGTCTCCGCCGCCGTCCCGTGACAGGAACCGGACCGGGTACCGCCGGGACGGGTCCGTCGCGTACTCCAGTTCCAGCGTTACCGGGTTCTGCGTGGAAGTCAGGCCGTTCACGTAGAATCCGCCGGACCAGTCGAAATGCAGATCCTGGGGCGGCAGGTACCTGACCTGGATCCGGATTTCGTTGTGGTCGTACGGGGAAAAATGGCCGGCGAACAGGGCCGTGAAGTAGAACAGGCCCAGGATCGCCCCCGCCGCGATGCCCATCCGGTTCTTCCGGAACCTGCGCCAGATCAACGTCCGGTAGCTGAGATAGCCCGAATCCCGGTTAGTCATACCTTATCCTCGGATCCGCCCAGGCCAGCGCGATGTCGGCCAGGATGTTGCCGATGATCAGGAGCAGGCTGAACATCATCAGCAGGGTACCGGCCAGATAGATGTCTTCGGCGACCAGGGCCCGCAGCAACAGCGGTCCCACGGTCGGCAGGCCCAGGACGATCGCGACGATCGTGGCCCCTGAGAGGATGTTCGGCAGGCTCATGCCCAGGATCGTGATCAGCGGGTTGATGGCGATGCGCGCCGCGTGCTTGATGACGACGACAGATTCCTTGAGGCCCTTGGCCCGGGCCGTCTGGACGAAAGGCTGACCGAGGACGTCCAGGAGGTTGCCCCGCATGATGCGCATCAGGCCGGCCGTGCCGTTGATGCCCACCACGATGACCGGGATCCAGAGGTGCTTCAGGAAGTCGACGAGCTTGTCCCATGACCATGGCGCGCCTTCGTACTCGCTCGAGAAGAGTCCGAACAGGGGTATCCGGTAGATCTCGAACACGAAGACCAGGAGGGCGAGGGCCACCAGGAATCCCGGCATGGACATGCCGATGAAGCTGATGAAGGACAGCACGTTGTCGGACAGGCGGTACTGGTGGGTGGCCGAGTAGATGCCGATGGGGATCGCCACGGCGTAGGTGAACAGCAGGGCGCCCAGGGCGATGAGCACGGTGAAGGCGAGCCGGTCCCAGATCAGCTGGTTGACTTCCTGCTCGTATTCGAAGGACTCGCCGAAATCGCCCACGACGAACCCCGAGATCCAGCTCACGTACTGTCGCCACATGGGCCGGTCCAGGCCATATCGTTCCCGCAGTTCGTCGATGCGCGCGATGGAGCTGCTATCGCCGTACATCTCCTCCAGTTCCTGGATCTTGCGGTCCAGGAAGTCGCCCTCGGGCAGCTGGATGATGACAAAGCCGATCATCGAAATGGCCAGGAGGGTCGGGATGGCCAGGAGACAGCGCTTGATAACGTAGTTGATCATTCGATATAGAACTGCTCGGGAAAACTCGTCGCCGGACCGGCGATCGCCCAGGGGCCGAGAATGCCGCTGTCGGGTACGTTATGGAAGTTGATCTTCACGATGACGGGCTTGGGTGTGCGGGCCACGGTGCCCAGGTGAAAGGGCCCGTGCTCGATATGGATCCGCACGGCGTCCTGCACCAGGCGGTGCCGGGTTTCCTCGTCCTGCTCGTGCTTGATCCGGTCGTAGAGATCGAGCAGATCGACCATGACACCCGCCGGTGCTTCGCCCCTTTCCCCGCCTGATTCGTACCACTTGCCCACCTGGGGATGCCAGTACTTGCCGGTCGTGGGAAACACCCAGTCGGGGTAGGTGAAAAGGTCCATCTCCGCCTCGCCGTGGAGATGGACGGTGAACTCGCCGAGGTCGCGTCGCAGCTTGAGTTCGGCTCCGGGCGGCGTGTATACGATGACCTCCAGCCCCAGTTCCCGCCAGCCCTCGGCCACGATCAGGGCGACGTCGTTTTCGTGGGCGATGTGCGCCGCGGCGGGCGCATCCAGCACGAGGCTCAATCGCTGGCCGTCGGGACGGAGCCGGTATCCCTCGGCGTCGCGGAGGGTGAGCCCCATCTCGTCCAGCAGCCGGTTCGCCTTCGGAATGTCGTAGTCCGCGTCGGTGGCCTTCCACAGATCGAACAACCGCGCCCCTTCCGGATCCAGGAAATGCCAGCCCTCCTCGCTCACGGTGGCGGCCTGGGGTTTCGCGAGGCCCTTGAAGGCGACGGCGTTGCATTTCTCGCGGTCGATGGCCGCGGCGAGCGCCTTGCGGAACCGCTGGTCGCGAATCAGGCCGCGGAGGACCGGGTCGTTATCCGACCAGTTCAGGTTGATCGCCGGATCCGCTCCGGAAGCGCTCTCCCACAGCTTGACGCGGTATTCCCCTTTATCCCGTCCTTCCATGAAAAGGGAAAAGTCCCGGAGTTCCATATCGCGGAACTGGCAGTCCACCTCGCCGGCCAGCACCCGCAGGACGCGGATCTGGGCCTCGGGAACCAGGGTGGTGACCACCTGGTCGATATAGGGGAGCTGCCGGCCGTCGTCGTCCACGACATAGTAATACGGGTTCCGCTCCAGGATCACCCGGAAGCCGCCCTTTTCGATGCGGGAAATGGTCCACGGCCAGAGGGAAGGCTGGTCCGGGTTGCGCTGGGGCAGCCTGCGCTTCTCGTAGAGGACGAAATCGTCCACGCCGTCGTTGTGGTCCGGGTGGAACTGCTTCATGTAGTGTTCCGGCACGTTGTACTCTTCGCTCCACCAGAACCCGGTCGCCAGCCACAGGGGCACCAGCCAGTTGGGTCCGGCAAACTTCATGGCGATGGTGTAGTCGTCGGGCGTTTCGACCACCATGGGCTTGCCGTCCACGAGGCACCACACGGGCGGCGGGTACCGGTGGCGGTCATCCAGGCACAGGTCGTACCACGCGCGGAAGGACGCCGAGGTGTAGGGATGGCCGTCGGACCAGCGGACGCCCTCGCGCAGCTTGAGGGTCAGTTCCGTGCCGTCCTCGTTGAACGCCCACGATTCCGCCAGGCCCGGCTCGAGGCCCGTGGTCAGCCGGTTCCACCGGATCAGCGGGGCGTATCCGGCGATCATCTTCCAGGAGCCGAGATCGGTGTTGTTGTGGAACTTGCGCCAGGTCCCGCCGTAGACCCCCGGGCCGTCGTACCCCTCATAATCGTGTCTGGCCACGAGCGGGTTGGCCGGGATCCGCTCGTGGAGGGGAGGCAGGGTGCCCGCCTCCACCCGGGCGGCCAGTTCGGGCGCTTCCAGCGACGTCCGGGCCTCAGAGGCGGCAACCGGCATGTCCGATGCGGGTCCACCGTCGCCGCCGGCACCGCCACCGGTGCAGGCCAGCAGCACGGGCAAGACCGCCAGAGGCAGGTATTTCAGCATGTCCTTCTTTCCTCGTCTCATCGGTGACTCCATCGAAGCCGCGTGAGTTCTACGTACCCTTCCTGATCGGTCAAATGCCCTGGAGGGACAGCGTGTCGCTGTAATGGCACGCTGCCCTGACGCCTCCAGGATAGGTCTTGAGTTCCGGTTCGGATTCCCGGCACAGATCAGTCGCATACCGGCACCTCGGGTGAAAATGACATCCCTTCGGCGGAGAAGCAGGGTCGGGTACGTCACCTGGCAAGGCGATGCGCGTCCGTTTTTTCTGGACCGCGGGATCGGCCACGGGAACTGCGGATATCAGAGCCTCCGTGTAGGGATGGAGCGGGTTGTGATAGACCTGCACGGAGGGTCCCGTTTCCACGATTCTGCCCAGGTACATGATCGCCACCCGGTCGCTGATGTGCTGCAGCACGCTCAAATCGTGGGTGATGAAGATGTAGGACAGCCCCAGCCGGTCCTTGAGAGACGCCAGCAGATTCAGGATCTGGGACTGCACCGAGACATCCAGGGCGGAAACGGGCTCGTCCGCGATGATCAGTTCGGGCCGAAGGGACAGGGCCCGGGCAATGCCGATTCGCTGGCGTTGGCCTCCGCTGAAGGCATGGGGGTAACGGCGCATGTCACCGGCGTTCAGACCCACGTCGACCAGCAGTGCCGCCACTCTATCCTGCAGTTCGGACCCACGGGCTATCCCGTTCACCCGGAGGGGTTCGCCCACGATATCGCTTACCGTCATGCGGGGATTGAGCGACGAATTCGGATCCTGGAACACCATCTGCATGCGTTGCCGGTAGGGAAGCATTTCACGGCGGCCCAGGGGGCTGAGGTTGACTTTCTCCGGGCCGAAGAATACGTCCCCCGCCGTGGGCGGCACCGTCTTCAGCACACACCGTCCCAGGGTGGTCTTTCCACACCCGCTCTCGCCCGCCAGCCCCAGCGTTTCCCCGATTCCGCACTGGAAATCGACGCTGTCCACCGCCCGGACGTCGCCCATTTTGCGGCGCCAGAGTCCCTTGCGCACCGGGAAGTACTTCTTCAGGTTTTTCACATCGAGTATGGTTGACATGGAAGAAGCCGTTGAGATCCGGTATGGAAGAAGCCGTTGAGATCCGGCATAGCCGATTACCTTACCGAAGGCGGCTCTCAGCGCCAGGAATACCAACTCGTCTGCTGCCGATCAGCCTGGCCGTCAATGGTTCGCCGTTACCTGATCCGCGGCAACCCGGTCTGTGTGCCAGCATCGTACGTGGTGTCCGGGTTCGGTCTCGTCCACCGGGGGTATCTGCGAACACTGATCCGTGGCGTAACGGCAACGAGGTGCGAATGCGCAGCCTCCCGGCAGGTCGAGTGGAGATGGGACCGTCCCGGGAATCGTGGACAACTGCGACGCCTTCTCGCGATTGATCCGGGGCGCCGAATCGAGCAGCCCCCGGGTATAGGGATGGGCGGCCTGGTAGAAAATCCGTTCCGGAGACCCGGATTCAACCACCTGCCCCGCGTACATGATCAGGATTTCGTCGGCCATATCGGCGATGACGCCGAGGTCGTGGGTGATCATCACGATGGCCATGTTCAGGTTGCTTTTGAGTTCCTTGAGCAGATCCAGAATCTGCGCCTGGATGGTCACGTCCAGTGCGGTGGTGGGCTCGTCGGCGATCAGCAACTCGGGGCCGCACGACAGGGCCATTGCGATCATGGCGCGCTGCCGCATGCCGCCGGAGAGCTCATGGGGATACTCGTCCACCCGCTGTGAAGGTCCGGGAATGCCTACCTCCCCCAAGGCGTGTACCGCCCTGGAGCGCGCAGCCTGCCGGTCCAGGGCGTGATGGAGACGCAGGGCTTCGCCGATCTGGTTCCCCACGGTATACACCGGGTTGAGGGCGGTCATGGGTTCCTGGAAGATCATGGAGATCTTGCGGCCCCGGATCCGCCTCATCGCGTCGCCGGAGGAATCGAGCGCATGTATGTCCACCGTCGTTCCGTCTTCGCCGTCGTGGTACACGATTTCGCCCTCGATGTATCCCGGCTTCGGCACAAGCCGCATGAGGGAGAGCCCCATCATGCTCTTTCCACAGCCGCTTTCTCCGACCACGCCGAGCGTTTTGCCCCGCCGGATCCTGAACGAGACGTCGCGCACGGCCCTGACGGGACCGTCGTCGGTGGGGATTATGGCGGACAGGTGTGATATATTGAGGAGAAGGTCGTGCATACAGGGTCATTGTAACGCCCGGATCGAAGGTCTGTCAAGGTGTTACCCGTACCGCGGCGTCCAGTAATATTGAAGGGATCGTGTTGCTCGTTTGTAGGACATACGATTGCATGACAAGTCATCATCCGGTTTTCAGCCGATCAAGCGGTTGCGCTGGATAGATCCAAGGAGTCAAACATGCATGAGTCAGTAAGCTCTCCCGCGGCATGGTCGCGCCGGGGCTTCATGAAAGGCGCGCTCGTGGCCGGAACGGCCGGCGTCGCCCTTTCCATGTCCGACAGAATAGCCATGGCCACGCAACTCATCTCGGGCGGCAGGCCCACCATCGAAGCCATAAGAGGCGTCGGGGTGCAGCCCGGCCTGGTACGCATGAGCCTGAATGAAAACCCGCTGGGACCGTCGCCGCGGGCCATCGAAGCCATGGCCAACCGGATGTTCGGCGTAAACCGCTACGGTACCGACCTGAGCGATCTGATGCAGGCCCTGTCGACCTTCGACGGGGTGGAACTGCCCGAACCGGACAATTCCAGGCGGCGCTCGTTTTTCCGGCCGCCCCCCGGCCCCTTCATGTTGACGCCGGGTTCCAGTCTCATCCTCGACCTGCTTTGCCTGGCCTATCTCAGCCGCGATGGTGGAGAAGTCATCGAAGCGGAGTACGGATACGGCTCTATTTCCCGCTCTGCCGGCGATTACACCGACATGTTCGGCGTCGACGTCAATATCATAAGGGCGCCGATGACGTCCGACTACCGCCACGATCTCGACGGCATGGCCTCCCTGGCGTCCGAAAAGACGTCGCTGGTGGTCATAACCAACCCGAACAACCCCACGGGCACGCTACTGCAGCCCGATGAAATCGAAGCATTCGTCAAAAAGCTTCCCCCTTCGGCCATCGTAGTCATCGACGAAGCCTATCTGCATTTCGCGGAGCAGGACCCGATTCCCTCGGCCATCCCGCTGGCGGTTAAATACGACAACGTGGTCGTCGTGAGAACCTTCTCCAAGGCCTACGCGCTGGCGGCCGTGAGACTGGGTTACTGCGTCGCCTCGCAGAAGGTCCAGGACGAATTGAGGAAGTACTACCAGGAGTCTCCAAACGCCCTGGCCACCGTGGCCGGCGCGGCCTCGGTCAGGGATCTCGAGCATCTCCAGAAATCCCGGGAAGCCGTGTGGGATTTCAAAAAGCGCTGCTACGCGGCCTTCGACGAGATGGGGATCGAGTACCTCCCGTCCCAGGGCACTTTCGTGATGGCCGACCTGAAGCGGTCGGCGATGCAGGTGGTCCGGGAAATGCGCGCCCGCAACGTCTGGATCAGTTCCCGCCGGCAGCAGGCATTCCGGAACTGGATCAGGGTCTCCGCCGGTACGGAAGCGGAAACCGAGGTATTCATCCAGACCCTCAAGGACGTTTTGGCCAAGTCCAGCTGAGTCCTGCAGTTAGCACAGACCGGTTAAAAACAAGAGCCCAGCGGTGCGATCTCCGCTGGGCTTTTTTATCCGAAATGTTCAGGTCAGCAGGCTCGTCTTATACCAGGTTTCTGTACTCCATCCTTAACCAGTCTCTTTCTCGCGACGCAACTTTCAGGTCTCCCCGACGAAGGTAAGTACTCCAGGGTTTGACACCCGATCTCCCCAACATCGATATCCTCGAGATTTCCGTTTTCTGAAGATCGTGGAGGGCATGAATCACGCCATCCGGGCTGAATTCGCCGTATGCCTCGCATAGCACGTTCAGTCGTTTCTGTAATACAGGTGGTTCCTCGAAACCGGCTTTCGGCCAGAAACCGTCGCCACGCAGTGGTACAGTATGCCAGGCGAGCTGTGCGACATCCGTAATGGTCTCGCCAGGTTCAGCAAAATCCCAGTCAATAACTCCTTGTAGCACATCATCAAGCCAGACGGTATTCCAGGGGCCAAGATCACCGTGGCGTATTGTCAGCCCGGGTTGCCATCGCAGGTCCGGGACACACCACTCGGCTGTTCGGGATGGGATGTAGTCTTTCACTATGCGATGGTAGGACTTCAGAAATCCAGCTATCTGTACAATACCATCGTCAGTCCTTAGTACTTCAGGCCATGGCCTGGTTCCGGCTTCTCCTTCAATATAGGATAGTGTCTCATATTCGTCGTCTACCCCAAGTAACCGAGGAACGCATTGAAAACCTTTGTCTTCAAGATACTTTAGCAGTTCGTGCACCGCGGGTGTCCATCGATTAACAGGACGGCGTATAGTATCGCCGATGCGTTCGACGGTGTGCAAGGCCCCGCGATGTGATTTCCTATCCGAAGTCATTTTCACTCAATATGAAATCGGGGACGTGAGATGCTACTCTCGCCCCCGATTTACGATCTTACGTTAGCATTCGGTACGTTGAGTTCAACGCCCCTTCGACGATTCCACGGTTTCATCGACTCCGGGTGCCGTTACCGGTTCCTCACCCGACCCGTCCACCGCTGCGACGCCGTTGCCATCCTTAGACTGCGTTTCAGCAGTCGCTTCTTTCGCATGCGGCGACTCCGTGTCGCCCGGGCCATCATCCTGTGCGACTTCCTTATGCGGCGACTCCGTGTCACCCGGGCGATCTTGCGCGACTTCCCTCGATCCGGTGTCCCCATCCTCCTTTGGAGGCAGGGTCTTGCCGTAGACAAGCTCGGCCACCTCGTCCCGGGTGAGGGAATCGCGTTCCAGCAGGGCTTTTGACACCGCGTGCAACTGCGGCTCGTAGTCCCTGAGCAGCTTGTCCACGCGTTCGCCGGCCTCAGTCACAAAACGCTGGATCTCCTGGTCGATGCTGTGGGCGGTCGTCTCGCTATAGTTCGCCTGGCTTGCGATGTCCCGGCCGAGGAAGACCTCGTGTTCCTTCTCGCCCAGGGCCGTGGCGCCCAGTTCCTCGCTCATCCCCCAGTCGCATACCATGTGCCGGGCGATGCGGGTGACCTGCTCGATGTCGTTCTGCGCGCCGGAAGTGACCTCGCCGAAGACAATCTGCTCGGCCGCCCGGCCACCCAGCGCCGCGGCCATGGTGCCCAGGCAATACGACCGGGACTGGAGGTAGCGCTCTTCCGGCAGCGGGATGGTAACACCCAGGCCCCGGCCCTGCGGCAGGATCGACACCTTGTGCAGCGGATCGATTTCTTCGATGAGTTCGAAGGCGAGGGCGTGGCCGGCCTCGTGGTAGGCCACGATCTCCCGTTCCTTGTCGCTGATCACGAGTTGGCGCTTCGAGCCCATCATGATTTTTTCTTTTGCTTCCTCGAAGTCGTCGTTCGTCACGGTGGCGTGGTCGTATCTTGCCGCGATGAGCGCGGCCTCGTTCACCATGTTGGCCAGGTCCGCGCCGACCATGCCGGGCACGCCCCTGGCCAGTACGTCGAGTTTCACCGAATCGTCGAGGGGGATATTGCGACTCTTTACGTGGATCTCCAGGATCTTCTCCCGTCCCACCACGTCGGGCCGGTCCACGACGATATGCCGGTCGAAGCGGCCGGGGCGAAGTAGCGCGGGATCGAGCACGTCCGGACGGTTCGTCGCGCCGATCACGATGATGGAGTCGGTTTTCTCGAAGCCGTCCAGCCCGACCAGCAACTGGTTCAGGGTCTGCTCCCGCTCGTCGTGCCCGCCGCCGAGTCCGGCGCCCCGGTGACGGCCGATGGCGTCGATTTCATCGATGAAGATGATACACGGAGCGTTCTGGCGGGCCTGTTCGAATAGATCGCGCACGCGGGAAGCGCCGACTCCGACGAACATCTCCACGAAGTCCGAGCCGCTCATGCTGAAGAAGGGCACGCCCGCCTCACCGGCGACGGCCTTGGCGAGCAGGGTCTTCCCCGTGCCCGGCGGGCCCAGCAGCAGGGCCCCCTTCGGTATGCGGCCCCCCAGGGCGTGGAACTTGTCCGGATTCTTCAGGAATTCCACGATCTCCTGCAGGTCGCGCTTGGCTTCGAGCACGCCGGCCACGTCGGCGAAGGTGATGGAAGGCCGGTCTTCCACGATCATCTTGGCCCGGCTCTTGCCGAAGGAGAACATGCCGCGCTGGCCCGACTGCATCTGGCGCAGGATGAATATCCAGAACCCGATCAGCAGCAGCCAGGGGAGGGCGGCGATGAGGTAACCCACCCAGTTGGTGGCCTCCGGTTCGGCCGTAACCATGACGTTCCTGGCCATGAGATCGGCCACCAGTTCCGGGTCGTCGAAGGGGATGTATACCTTGAATTCGCGAACGCTCTGGTTCGTGCCCTCGACATTCGTGGACAAGTTCTGACGCAGCGTGCCCGTGATCAGCTTCTCGGTAATGGTGACCTGCTCGATGTTGTCGGATTCAAGAAACTGCTGGAACTGCGTGTACGACACGGTAACAGCGTTATCTCCCCGCCTGGGAAGGAGCTGGGCCGCCATAAGAAAAAACAGGAAGAGGACGAGCCAGATGAGGATCGAACGGTTCTTCTTCGTCTTGTCGGGCTGAGGCTGCCGTTCGTTTCGGGGCGGGGGTTGTCTTTCGCTTTGGGGCGGGGGTTGATTCCGGTCCTGCGGCGGTCGGGACATATCTGGTTGAAGACCTCGGTTCGTTCCAGGGGGTTGGAGTAGACTTTAGAAGCCGGTGCACAGCGGCGCGGCGACGATCAGGTGGCGTAGATCCAGGCCGCCCTCTGCGGGGGACTGGGACCAGTCCCTGAACATGCTCCGCAGCTTGCTTCGCGCTTCCGACAACCTGCGTTTCACGGTGCCCACGGGAACGTTCATTCGCATGCTGACCTCGTCACAGGTATACCCGGTGAAATAGTACATGGCCACGGTCCGCCTGAGCGCCTGCGAGAGCGTCTTCACCGCTTTCCGCACCCGGCGGCTGTTTGCCCGTTTGAGGTGCTCGTCGCCCGGCCAGGCGCTTTCCTCCGGCCGGACTTCCGGCCAGACCGTTTCCTGGTTCTTCCGGTCGCCAACGTGGGCGAGGCATCGGTTACGCGCAATGGCGTGCAGCCACTGCGGAAACCGCTCCGGGTCGCGCAGGGACGACAGCCGCTGGTACACGGAGAGCCAGATATCCTGTACGATATCCTGCTCATCCTGGCGGTTCCTGACCATGGATCCTACGATACGTTTGATCTCCCGGTCATACCGTTTAACCAGCTTTTCGAAATCGTCCGGGCAGCCGTTCAGCACGCTTTCGATGATGAGTCCGTCCGCCGTATGCGCCATTTCGGGTATCCTGCGTTTGGGGCTCGATTGTCCGTGAAGTGCGGGTAGCGCCGTCTACTATATAAAGAGGCCCCGGAACGGAAAATGGTTCGGTTTTTTTTACACCGATCCAACCCGCCGGTAATATACCTGTTAAACGCGTCCTCGTCAAGCAGCGTCGGAAGCCTGCGCCGGTCCGGATATCACGCGGATTTCGCGGGTCAGACCGATCAGGCCGACGAGATTGGGAAACATCATGCAGGCGACCATGATATCGCCTAGGTCCCAGATGATCCGGGCCTCGTACACGGCCCCGAAAAAGGCGGCCGCGCACCAAGTGATCCGGATGCCCAGCACGACGCCCCGGGAGTCCGTCACGAACCGCAGGCCCTGCTCGGCATAGTAGGACCAGGTGACCATCGTCGTGAATCCGAACATCAGGGAGCAGAGCGCGACGATGGCTCCGCCGAAGGGAATGGTGGTGTTGAGCGCGGAAGCCACGAGGGCGGTACTGATTTCACCATTGTGCCACACGCCGGCGATAACCACGGTTACCGCGGTCATGGAGCACACCACGATCGTGTCTATGAATACCCCGATCATCGATATGTACCCCTGCCGCACAGGGTTGTTCGTCTGCGCGGCGCTGTGGGCGATCCCCGCGCTTCCGAGGCCGGCCTCGCTGGAAATGACGCCGCGGCGGATGCCGTACTGAATCGTCCGGGACACCGTGGCCCCGGCGAATCCCCCGATGGCCGCGACCGGAGTGAAGGCGCTTTCCACGATCAGCCAGAGGGTCGCCGGCAGCGCGCTGAAATGGGTGATTACGACGTAGATCACGCTGGCGGCGTAGACGATCACCATCGTGGGCACGAGCCTTTCCGCGACCAGGCCGATGCGCTTGATCCCGCCGATGATGACCACGGCCAGTATGAGCGCCAGCAGGCCTCCGGTGATCCAGGTGGCCACGTTGAACTGGGTGTCCAGCACCAAGGCGATGGAGTTCGCCTGGCCAATGTTTCCCCCGCCCAGGCCGCCCAGCGTGGCGCAGAGGGCAAAAATCGCGCCGATGGTGGGCAGGTTCAGCCCTTCCTTCAGATAGGACATGGGGCCGCCGAGCATGAGGCCGTCCCGGGTCTTGCCCCGGTACCGTAGGGCCAGCACGGTTTCCGCGTACTTCGTCGCCATGCCCAGGGGCGCCATGGCCGCCATCCAGAAGGCCGCGCCCGGGCCGCCGACCGCGATGGCCGTCGCCACGCCCGCGATATTCCCGTTGCCGATTGTCGCCGCCATGGCGGTGGTCAGCGCCTGGAAAGGCGAAATGTCTCCGGACTCCTGTTCGCCCTTGTCCCGCCGCAGGGCGCCCCGCATGACGAGGCCGACGGCCGTGCCGAACTTTCGGAACTGGACCCCTCTGCTGGCCACGGTGAGCATGAGTCCCAGGACGGCGAGGACACCGATCGTCCAGGGTCCCCACATGAAATCGGATATCGCACGCAGGACGGCATCCATGGCGTACCTCTTTCGCTGTCGACGTGAGGTTGATGTGTTGGAAACATCGATGAGTCAGTTCAGGTTTAATCTACTGCGGTTCATGGAGCATACAAGGCGAAAGTCTCCACCGCTACACGCCTGGCGCCCTGTTTATGTTGTCACCCGGAATGGGGCGTTTTATCTTCCATGTTCGCATCCTCCACAGTTGAAACGGAGTTTTCATGGCCGACCGTTCGTATGGTGTACTGCTGGTCAGCTTCAGCAAGCACAGCCATCAGAGCAGTTTCGTTCCCGCCTTCGTGGAACATCCCCGCATCCGCATTGTCGGGGTCGCGGACGACGCGGATATCGATCCCTATCTCAAGCCGCTGAATCGGACCTGGGCCGAGCAGTTGGAGGTACCTTTTTTCGAAGGTGTCGAGGCGGCCGTTCAGCGGGACGACGTCGACATCGTGAGCATCGGTCACGAGATCGAACGTCGTGCCGATATCGCCATGCTCGCGGCCGGCGCGGGCAAGCATCTGTGGATCGACAAGTTCATCGGTGCCGATATGCCGGAGTGTCGCGCCGTGGTCGACTCCGTAAGCAGATCGGATGTCACAACCATCATTCCCAGTTATGTTTACAACGATCTTGTCAACCAAATCAAAAGGATGATTGACTCGGGATTCCTGGGTGAATTGACGGCGATGCATGTTGACATTCTCTTTGGCAAAGGGATACCCAGGCCCATATCGGATGAGAAGCGAAAACCCGGTTTTCTGCCACCGGGACGCTGGAAGTTTCCCGACATCAAGCGCGAGATCCTCACGGTCGGCGCCTATGCCGTGGCGCTGGTGCAGCAGTGCTTCGATCCCATCGTCGAAGTGTACGGCCAGGGCGGTGCCTACTTCTTCCCGGAACACGCCGCACACGGCGCGGACGACTTCGGGACGCTGTCCCTCGTGGACCGGTCGGGCCGGGTGGCCACTATTTCCGCCGGGCGGAACGGCATCGCGTCTCATGGCGCCGGGGGACCGAACCAGGCTTTTCTGTTCGGCACGAAGGGCACGGGTAGGATCGACGGTAAGCGTCCCGGCATCGATTCCCATCTCAGAAACCGCATCGTGGACGGCGATTACAGCATCGACTCCGAGGACCCCATGCAGTGGCACAGCGGTCCACCGACGCTTTTAACCTCCACGGGGCTGGAATTCACCCGCGCCGCCCTGGATGACCTGGTTCACGCGCTGGACACCGGCGCGGGAACGCGTTTCACCGTTCGAGACGCGCGGGACCACATGGAAGTCCTGCTGGCAGTGTACGAATCCATCGTACGAGACCGTCCCGTCCGTCTGCCCCTACGCGGCGAGGAGGCGGCGTGAAACGTATTGAGGGACTGGTTATCGGCAGCCGCCAGGACTCTGAACTCTATCGGGAGGATATCGAAAGGCGGGACGGGGTGGTATTCGCCCTGCCGAACGGGGGTTCGAAAGGCGGTGCTCCGGGCGGGGGAAATGGTGCGGTTCGGAGCCTGGAGACGGCACGGGACGCCCTTCGCGCCTACCTGCCCCGCCAAGCCCTTTTTCTCTCGCCCTACCGGGACATGGCCGCAGATGCGGCGAACCTTTTGGAAAACGGTGTCGACGTGCGATCAGCCGGTCCGCTGCCCTTCCGGAGCCGTGAACCCGGAATACCCATCACGGACATTCACCGGGCCGATCCCGGATTCCCGGCGATGCTGGAAGCGAGCCGCCACGCCGATTTCGGGGAACCGGTGTATCTTCGTCTGATCACCTCGCCGGAGGGTGGAAAGTGGCAGAAATGGTGGTGTGTCTTCCAGTCATGCCGCAAGGCCGCGGCGCTGCTGGATTCCCCCCTGTGCCGCGTGTACGTAGCCGCGGCGGGTACCGCGCCTCGTCTGCACGTGAGCATTACGCTGAAGACGGACCGCAGTTCCACCGGTCATCTGCTGGTGGCGCCCAACGGGTCCAGGCTGCAGGACGACTTGTTTTTGGTCGGAACGGGTGGTACGCTGGCGGACGATCCCCTGCTCAATCAGCCGGGCATGTACGGGAAATCGGACTATCGCATGTTGACGAGGCCGACCCGGCGCCGTCTGGCCGATCTGTGGGGGAATGAGGCCCTGGTCACCCTGACCGCCGCCGAACGGCATTTCTATCATGAGCTTCTCCGTGCGATCGGCGATTCGTCGCGGTCGCGGAGCGGCATCTGCCTGGAATACCCCGCGGCCTGATCGATTCGGGACTATGTTTGTGCGCACGGGTGCGTTTCTAAGGACGACACGATACTATGACCGTCATTTCCCCATCCGCTGCCGGCGTCGAATCGGAACAGGCCACCCCGGCGTCTCTGCCCTTCTTGCGGCGCATGCTGAGGCACCGCATGGTCTGCGCGGGCGGCGGCCTGGTCCTTTTCCTCGTGATCTTGGCCCTGGCTGCACCGGCCCTCACCGCGCTGGGTTATCTGCAAGACCCCATGCAACAGTTGGCCGACGGCCTTGATGCCGACGGGTTGCCCATCCCGCCCGGCGACCGGTTTCTGCTCGGCACGGACCATCTCGGACGGGATATGCTGGCCCGCTTGGTGCACGGCACCCGCATCTCCCTGCTCGTCGGCATCGTGGCCATGCTCATCGCCGTTTGCGTCGGGGTGACCGTGGGCATGCTCGCAGGATACCATGGCGGCTGGGTCAATACCCTGCTCATGCGCGGGACCGACGTCATGCTGACGATCCCCGGACTGCTTCTGGCCATCGCCTTTGCCGGACTGATGGACGGACGCGTGATCCATCTTCACCCCGAATCCCTCGACTGGCACGTACTGGATATCACGCTGAAACGCGGACTGTTCAGTGTGTTCCTCGTCATCGGGCTCGTCAGCTGGACCTGGATCGCCCGGACCATTCGGGGCCAGGTTCTGATCCTGAAGACCCGGGAGTTTGTCACGTCATCCCGGGCCGTAGGCTGTTCGGACGTCCGCATCATGGTCCGGCATCTTCTTCCCAATGTCTTGCCCCTGATCATCGTGCTCGGATCCCTGGCCACGGCGAACACGGTATTGCTCGACGCCGGTTTGAGTTATCTCGGGGTCGGCGTGCCGCCGCCCGCGCCGTCGTGGGGCACCATGATCGCGGAAGGACAGCCCTATTTCATCGTCTCTCCGCACCTCACCGTGGCTCCGGGCCTGTTCATCATTGTGGCCGTGGTGGGATTCAACCTGCTTGGCCAGGGCCTCCAGGAGGTATTGGATCCCTACGTAAAGGAGGGGCAGGGACGATGAACGGTACCCGGAGGGGCCGATATACATGCCTGTATGGGCGTATCTACTCGGCAGGTCTCGCGATCCTGTTCCTTGCCGTTTCCTGCTCCGGAGACGGCCAGCCCGCGCGGCCTGATCCCGAAGAGAACATACTCCGCATCGCCGTGCCGTCGGATCCCCGTTCGCTTGATCCCGCCATCGCCTACGACGTGGTGACCTGGCCCCTCGTGCGCACCCTGTTTCACGGTTTGATCGACTACGACGACGACCTGAACCTGGTACCCTGGCATGCGCGCTCATGGACGGTTTCCGAAGATGGACGGACCCTCACGTTCAAATTGCGTCAGGACATCCGGTTCTCGAACGGCCGGGCGATTACCTCAGAAGATTTCGCCTATTCCCTCGAACGGATTCTGGACCCGGCCACCAAGTCCCCGGGGCAGGGATTCTATCGGAACATCGTCGGCGCACGGGCGTTTCAGAACGGTTCGTCCGATCGGGTCTCCGGCCTGCGTACCCCCGACTCGGAGACGCTCGAGATCGAACTGGCCCATCCCGACCTGCCCTTCCTCTACTGTATCGCCATGCCTTTCGCCTATGCCGTTCCCCGCGAGGAAGTAGAGCGGCACGGGGATAATTTCGGCCGTTATCCGGTGGGAGCCGGGCCCTTTACGCTGGCGCACTGGCAACGGGGCACGGGGTTGAGGCTGGAGAAGAATCCGGGGTATTACCGGGCGGACGATGTCCGGCTGGAGGCCATCGAGTTGATGGTGGGAGGGGACGAAACCCTGCACATGATGATGTTCGAACGCGGCGAACTGGATATCGCGAGTGTAACGTCGACGGGGATACCGGACGCGGACTTCATCCGGGTAATGAACGATCCCGTGCTCAGCAAGCGGGTCGCTCACCAGCCGTTGAACGCCATCCAGTACCTGTCCATGAACACCGAGTTGCCGCCGTTCGACCGGGTGAACGTGCGCAGGGCGGTCAACCACGCCATCGACCGCGAGCGTATCGTGCGGCTGATCAGCGACCGGGGCATACTCGCCCGTGGCGTGCTCCCGCCCGGCATGCCGGGATTCGACGAACAACTCGTTGGATACGGCTACGACCCGGAAAAAGCGAGGAAATTGCTTGCGGAGGCCGGATACCCGGAGGGATTCAGTACCGAGCTCATGATTACGTCCCAGAGCGGTATAGATGCCAAGATCGGACAAGCGGTGCAGCAGGATCTCGCGGAGGTCGGTATCGCCGTGGAAATCAGGCCGGTGACCGGTCCCACGCGGATCGAAGC
>JAPOYX010000125.1 GCA_026706345.1 Gemmatimonadota bacterium
TTGCTGTATTGGCCTTCGGCTTGTCCCTGATGGGATGCGAAGGTAAGACCGGCCCCGCAGGTCCGTCGGGCCAGACGGGTGCTGTAGGCCCGCAGGGTCCGCAGGGCCCGGCAGGTACGCCCGGTGCGAAGGGTGACAAAGGTGAAACTGGCCCGGCTGGTGCTGATGGTGCCCCGGGTGAGACTGGTCCGGCAGGCCCAGCTGGTGCTGATGGCGCCGAGGGTCCGCAGGGTGAGACTGGTCCGGCAGGCCCAGCTGGCCCCGAAGGCCCGCAAGGTCCGGCAGGAATCCCGGACACCGGTGGCATCGATCCCATCCAGTTGGCTCAAGCACACCACATCGCGATCGCGATAGGTGAAGCGGATAAAGCAGATGCGACGATTGGCCTCTCGACCGTTATGAGGGTCAGTGAAGAGGTTATGATTGTAGCCGTTGCAGGTGCGCAGAGCGGGAAGGCCCTTCCTAGTATCCCAGTTACACTGGGCATTTCCAAGAATGATGACGAAGCCATCACCCTGGAAGACGGCGTGATCACCGCCGCCGGGGTCGGTTCGGCCGAAGTCATGGCTGAGTCGGAGTTGGCCGGCATCGCCGGTAAACTCACAGTCACAGTTACCAAACCTATCGATGCGATCGTTTTTATGGTTGGTGACAGTGATGGGCCAAGTGAACTCAACTTGGCGGCAGGCGAGACGTATGGTAGTGAAATAACTGCCGTAGCCCATGATGAGGATGGCGAAGCAGTTGAGCCGCGTTCTAACTGGTCCTGGGATAGCACCGACAAGTCCGTTGCCACTGTGACCGTGTCAAAAGACCCTGAGAACGATAAGAAGGTGAAGGTTATCGGTCAGTATGCAATGATCACCGGAAAGGGCTCTGGCAGCGCCGAAATTATGGCGACGGCCGAAGGCGAGAGCGGCAGTATCAGCGTGACAGTCACAGGCCAGAGAATCACGAGAGAAATCGATCCCAGTTCCTCGAACAATGGCAACAATTTTGTTTGGGATAGAGGGAAAACTGGTGGGGCTGGTTTTACCACGCCTGACATTGCATCTGGCGACGCCACTACCGAATTTGAAGTCAATCTCCGTGATTTGGTTTCCAGCGACCTGCTTGAGGTTTGGAATTTGGGAGTTACTCCTGCGGCGCCTGTTGCAGGGACTGCTGCTGATCCCAATGCCTCTCCAGCAACGGCACAAGTAGATCCAGCGGTAGGTGCGGCAGGTGCTAATAATGGAGCAGCTACTGTGGCAACTGGTGGTAGTGTCACCGTGACGGTTACGGCGAGCCAAGTCCCTGAGGGCATCACAGAGGGCACGTACGAGACTTTCGTTTCACTGACGGCTACAGGAGCCAGAGAGGCGCGTTTGAGATTTACCATCACAGTCATAAACGCGCCTGAATAACATCGGGATAATCCGGGTCCCGTAGACAGGGCGCTGACAGAGTCCTGCGGCGAGGCGGGTGTGTCCACAAACGCATCCGTCAACCCTAGTTTCGAAATGACCCCCGGAACTATCCCGACAGGGCATATACAGCATCCCGCCCTGCATTATTATCGGTCATCTCGTTACAACTTCCCGTTCGCCCCAAGTAGGAGCCACGGCCACTGAAAAGGGCGAGCGGTCCCGAAAAAAGGAAAGGCCCCGTTGCTGGTACGGGGCTTTTCTGCGTTCAAAGATCTAAGGGAAGGATATCTAGTGAGTCAATTCCTGCCGTCAGTCCTCCCGAAGCGGCCGGGAAATGACGCAGGCGTTGATGCCTCCTATCCCCATGGACAGCTTGCCGGCGATGCCCTCTGGGAGCGGACAGGACGTATCGTAGACGAACCGGGTGTGCAAGCTGCCGATTTCCGGATTCACCTCGTCGCGGGAGAGCGGCGTGGGATATAGCGCGCCCCGTTCGTAGCCGAGGTATTGCGCCGTCAGTTCCCACCCTCCTCCGGCGCTCATGCCATGGCCGAAGGTGCCCTTCCGCGCTGTGACGGTCACGGAGCCGGGCACCATTTCGAGCAGGTTTTCCATTTCCAGGAAATCTCCGGGCGTCGCCGTGGCGTGCAGGTCCCACGAGGCGATGTCTTCGGGGGAAATGCAGGCGTCCGCTATGGCCTGGTGGACCGCCATCTGCGGACCATCCTTCGATGGGGTGATGATATGGTCGGCGTCGGAGCTGACGCCTACGGCCAGGGGTTCCATCCCGACCGGGCTGAACCCCTTCTCCTCCATGTATTCGTAGTCCCCGATGATCCACAGCACGGATCCGCCCGAGACGTGGGTGCCGCGCAGCCCGGTCAGGGGCTTGGACACGGCGCCGTCCGCGGCGGAGACGCGGGCACGGTAGAAGGCGCCCACCAGCAGGGCCGTGGGCGGCGGATCCGTGGCGCCGACGACGACAGCCTTCGCCTCGCCGCGCCGGATGGCATCCATGCCGAGCTTGAGGCACACGCCGAAGGTGGAGCAGGCGGCCACGGGCGCGAGCGACAGCCCGTTGATCTGCCCCATCATGGTGACCTGCGACGCAGGCGTGTTGTGTATATTCCAGATCAGATCGGCGGAGACGCATTCCCACGGCGGTTCGGGCGCACCCCAATCATCCTGCAACTGCTGCTTGCGGCGCTGCTTCTCACGGATGAGCTTCAGCTTGCCCGACTCGACGGTTCCCTCGACGTTCATGCCCTCGATCCCGGCGAGGGTCTGCAGGTATGACTTCAGTTCTTCAGACTGGGACGTCCAGTAGGCATTCCAGGCTTCTTCGGCCTGGTCTCGCGTCGCGGAAGGCGCGGTTTCCGGATGGGGCGGCATGGCTTCGTCCACGCCTTCGTCGTCATGCCGGGTAAGGTATGCGCGAAGCCGGGCGTTCCGTTCGGCCGAACCCCAGAACCGGTCCCATGCGCGCTGGGCCCGGTATAGCTCCATGCTGATCCGGCTGATCGTCGGGATATTGCCCACGCCGGTGCCGATGTACACGTGGGCGGCCGTTCCCAGCGCCTGGAGTTCCCGTTCCAGGCCCGGATTCTGCTCCAGCGCCTGGATGAAGGCCCCGACGGCATGCAGCGTGGTGGGGTCCATCTTGTCGACCAGGCGGGTGTACCGGTTCGACGGGAACCGGGCGTCGATCCATTCCCGGTAGTCCCGGAAGTCGAAATCGGGTTCCCCGACCAGGAAGTTGTTGGGGCCGAACCCTTCGAACGGAGCGAGCCAGCTTTCCGACTGCTCCAGGTTGCGGGCAAAGGCCTCCATGTTGGGCGAACGGGGCGCCACGATGCCCCAGCCGAATATGCCGATTCTGCGCAAATCGAGCCTCGCTGTACCTGACTAATTCTCCGAGAATTCCACGTCTCAACAACCCCGTCAATATACGCCACACGCAGGG
>JAPOYX010000126.1 GCA_026706345.1 Gemmatimonadota bacterium
GAGCCCGTATCCCGCAGGTACGACGTCCCCGACGCCCGCGCCCGGGCCGGAATCCGCGAGGCCCTGGAGCATATCGGCCCGTCGGAGCGCAGGACCGAAGCCTGGTGCGACTGGGTGCTGGAATTCGCCGACGAAGGGGAAAGGCTGGTCCTCAAGCAGTACCAGAAAGGTACCCTGATGATCCAGGGCAGGGCGGATCACCTGCTCCGGGTGATCCTGCACGTTCTTTCACCTTTTCTGGATGAGCCCGGGGAAGCGGCCGCCGATGGATCCGGCGGTGCCGGGACCCGGAAGCTTTCCCTGCCCCACATTGGTACGGACGAGTCCGGCAAGGGCGACTATTTCGGTCCTCTGGTGGTCGGCGGCGTCCTGGTCGAATCCGGGACCCGGGAGCAGCTGGCGGCCCTGGGCATCCGGGATTCCAAGAAGCTGGGCGACGCAAGGTCCCGCGTCCTGGCCGCCGAGATCCGGCGGATCTGCGTCGAGCGATATCGCGAGGTGATCATTCCGCCGGAACGGTACAACACGCTGTACGAGGAATTCCGGCGGGAAGGCAGGAATCTCAACCATCTCCTGGCCTGGGCCCACGCCCGCGCCATCGAGAGCCTGCTGGAATGCACCCCGTGCCGACTGGCCGTGGCGGATCAGTTCGGTAACGAAAGCTACATTCGATCCCGTCTCATGAACAAGGGCCGGGAGATCGAGTTGATCCAGGAACACCGGGGAGAGCGGTACCTGGCCGTCGCCGCGGCATCCATTCTCGCCCGGGACCGCTTCCTGGAATACCTGGACAGGCTGTCCGGCGAAGCCGGCCTTACGCTGCCCAAGGGCGCTGGTCCGCCGGTCGTCTCCGCCGCCCGGAAATACGTCGAGCGGCACGGGGCGGATAAACTGTCCCGCGTGGCCAAGATGCATTACAAGACCACGGTCCAGGTTGTGTAAACCCGCCGGATTTAGTACAATCAATACAGGTGAATCGCCGGATTTTAAAAACGGTTGCCGATAAGGGTGCGGGCTGAATGCGACAGACGACGGTATACGCCCATACGAGATTTCAGATTGCGCCCGTCGATCCGCGGGTCTTCGGGGGCTTTCTGGAACATATCGGCCGGGCCGTCTACGAAGGCGTGTACGACCCGGACTGCAAGCATGCGGACGAGGATGGATTCCGCGCGGACGTCATGGATGCGATGAGGCGTCAGTCCATGACGGTCATGCGGTATCCCGGGGGCAACTTCGCGTCCGGCTACCACTGGATGGACGGCGTGGGCCCGCAGACGCTGCGTCCCACCGTGCGCGAACTCGCTTGGCAGAGCGTCGAGCCGAACGCTTTCGGCACGGACGAGTTCATCCGGCTGTGCCGTAAAATGGACTGGAAGCCCATGCTCACGGTCAACCTCGGCACGGGCTCGCCCGAGGAAGCCCGGAACTGGGTCGAGTACTGCAATTGTCCCGCGGGCACGAACTTCGCCGACATACGGGTGGGGAACGGGGAGGAGATGCCCTATGACGTTGGCCTGTGGTGCCTGGGCAACGAGATGGACGGCCACTGGCAGCTCGGCCACGTGCCGGCGGACCAGTACGCGATCCGGGCCCAGCAGGCCGCGAAGATGATGAAGGACGCGGACCGGCGGATCGAGCTGGTAGCCTGCGGTTCCTGTTCCGTGGACATGTTCGACACCTATATGGAATGGGACCGCCAGGTCCTCGACTACCTGGGCGATTACGCCGACTACATCAGCCTGCACCGTTACGTGGGCAACCCGAAAGACGACACGCCGGACTACCTGGCGGTGACGAACTCCATCGACCGGCAGATCGAGGAAATGGACGCGGTATGCCGCTTCATCCAGGCCAAGCGCCGGAGCAGCAAGCGCACCTATCTGTGCTTCGACGAATGGAATGTCTGGTACAAGAACCGCGAGACCGACGGGGAGGGCAAATTCGCGCCGCACCTGGTGGAAGAGGTATACAATCTCGAAGACGCCCTCGTCGTCGCCGGGTTCCTGAACAGCTTCGTCCGCCACGCCGATTCGGTCCGCATCGCGAACATCGCCCAGATCGTCAACGTCATCGCCCCGCTGATCACCCGCGGCGACGAGTTGCTCGTACAGTCCATATACCATCCCTTCACGATGTACGCGGGGCGGCGCGAAGGCATGGCGCTCCGGACCTTCGTGGACGGTACGGGGTACAGGAGCGAAAGCTATGGCCGGGCGAACCACGTGGACGCCGCCATGATCCAGGACGACCGAAAACTGCACGTCTTCGCCGCGAACCGAAGCACGGATGCGTCCGTACCGCTGCGCATCGTCCTCGAAGACCGGCCGATCGAGTCCCTGGTCGGCGCCGAGATCCTCACCGGAGGCGGAGATCCGAAGGCCGCCAATTCGTTCGAGCAGCCCGACCGGGTCGGCAAACAGCCCTTTGAGGAGATCAAGGTCGCCGGAGGCAGGGTACAGTGCTTCCTTCCCCCGCTCTCCTTCGCGGCGATGACCTTC
This sequence comes from Gemmatimonadota bacterium, assembly GCA_026706345.1. Taxonomy (NCBI): domain Bacteria; kingdom Pseudomonadati; phylum Gemmatimonadota; species Gemmatimonadota bacterium. The sequence continues at coordinate 2,502 of JAPOYX010000126.1, forward strand.
GAACTCGAGGAATGGTAGGCCGCGGCGTAGCCTGTCTTCGACGTCCGGCGTCAAGTCCCGGCTGACTGCCGCAACGAAGTCGCATCCTTTCATGTCAGAAAACCCAGCATCCCGGAAACTATCCCGCCGCAACGCCCTGAAAATAGGCGGCGGCGCCCTGCTCGGCGCGGCCGTGTTCGGCTGCGGCGGCTCCGACGACCGGACGGTCCTGCGTTTCATGACGGCCCAGACGAGGGAGAAGCACCGGTCCCTCGAGCCGCTCATCGCCGAGTTCATGGAGCTTCATCCCGGGATCCGGATCGAACACGTCAAGGTGCCCTGGGACCAGGCCCATTCGAAATACCTCACCGCCATCCTGGGCGGCGCGCCGCCCGACGTCATGACCATCCCCAGCTGGTGGGTGACCGAGTTCCGGGCCATGGGCGCCCTCGAGGACCTCGGACCGTGGGTGCGGGACTGGCCTCATCTGCAGGGCTACACCGAACAGGTGAAAAGGCTGACCCGGGCGACCATGGCCTTCGACGGCGGCCAGGTATTCGGCCTCCCCACGGAAGTGGCCGTCCGTTCCATGTTCTACCGCACAGAATGGCTCGACGAACACGGCCTGGCCCCGGCGGAAACACGGGAGGAATGGCGCGCACTGCTCGAGCAGATCACGGATCCGGCCCGTCAGCGCTACGGGTACGCACTCCGTGGCGCACGGGGCGGATTCTGGTCGTGGTGGCCCATCGCCCAGGAGTTCGCGGGGTCAAACGCATGGTTCGACGCGGACCATCGGTGCGTCATCAACGGCCCGGACCACGTGGCGGGGCTGTCCTACTGGAACGACCTCTACCAGGACGGCCTCGCGCCGCCCGATTCGCTGAACTGGGGCTTCAACGAACTGGTGCAGGGATTCTGGTCGGGGCTCTGCGGCACGATGGAGCAGGACCCGGAGGTGGTCCGGACCTGCCTGGAGCACGGCCTGGACGAAGATACCCTCGCCATCACGGTCATGCCCGCCGGCCCAAGGGCCCGCGTGGCCCTGTCCGACGGGGGGTATACGTCCATGTCTTCGGCTTCCCGGCACAAGGACGAAGCCTGGACCTTTCTCAGTTGGCTGATGGCGCCCGAACAGCGGCTTCGGTACTGCAGGGACGTCAACATGATCCCGCCCTTCGCCGAGGCCATGAAGGATCCTGCCTTCGGCCAGGGCCTCTACCGGTCCTTCGTGGAAATGGTGAGCGATCCGGCCATCATGCAGAACTGGTATCCCAACTACCTGCCGGAGATGGGAGAGTTTCTCGAGGTGCGGGTAACCGAGGAGCACCAGAAAATGCTGCTGAAGAGGCAATCGCCGCAGGAGGCCCTCGATCGGCTGGCCGATTTCCTGACCCGGGCGCAGAAGAAATACGTGGATCGGCACGGCCCGGATACGCCCCGTCCGCCGGTCTAGCCCGGCGATTCAACATGCCCCGTCCGCCGGCCTGACGCGGTGATTCAACACGCCCCGTCCTCCGGCCTGGCGCGGCAGCAGACTATGCCGTACGACGGCGCGGTGGACCGTGCAGGCGGCCGCTTCGCTGTTACGAAACCCACACGATGCCTCATCACGTCAGACCCCTCAGGAAAGTCAGTCGACTCACCCGCCGCGATATGCTCAGGCTCGGCGGTACGGCCGTCGCGGGCGCGGCCGTGCTGGGCTGCGGCGGCGGGGATGACCGCCCGACCGTCACGGTTTTCAGCCCGATGGGCGAGGTGAAGAACCGCGCCCTCACCCGGCGGGTCGACCGCTTCATGGCCTTGCGGGACGACCTGCGTGTGGAAGTGATGCCCGTACCGTGGGACCAGGGGCACACCAAGTTGCTGACCATGATCGCCGGCGGCAGTCCTCCCGACGTAATCGCGGCGACCGGGCAGTGGATGGCCGAGTTCAGGGCCATGGGCGCCATTGAGGACCTGACCCCCTGGTACGCGTCGTGGCCCCATCGCGACGCCTTCACGCGGACGGGTCTACTCCGGTGCGAAAGCAGCACGGCCATCGAGGACGGCCGGGTTTACGGGCTGCCCCTGGAACTGACGACGCGGGCCATGTTCTACCGGAGGAGGTGGCTGGAGGAGCGGGGGCTGGAACCCGCGGAGACCCGGGTCGGGTGGCGCGCGCTGCTGGAGCGGATTACCGACCGGGACCGGGGCCGCTACGGCTACGCCCTGCGCGGAGCCCGCGGGGGCTTCTGGACCTGGTGGCCCATGCTGGAGGAGTTCTCCGGCACGAACGAATGGTTCGACGCGGACCACAACTGCATCATAAGCAGCCCGGCCCACGTGGAAGGACTGGCCTTCTGGAACGACATCTATCGTGACGGGCTGGCGCCGGCGGACTCGGTGAACTGGGGATACAACGAACTGGTGCAGGGGTTCTGGTCCGGCATCTGCGGGTGCATCGAGCAGGACCCGGAAGTGGTGCGCACCTGCCTGGATCACGGCATGGACGAATCGACCCTGGTCACGGCCCCCATGCCCGCCGGCCCCCGGGCCCACGTGGCGTCCAACGACATCTGGATCCTTTCGATCTCGAGCGGCGCGAAGAATCCGGACGGGGCGCTGGCTTTTTATGAATGGATGATGTCGCCGGAACAGCTCATCGCCTACAGCAAGGAGGCGAGCGTGCTGCCGACGGTGAAGCAGGGCATGGACGACCCCTGGTTCGGCCGGGGATTCCTGCGGCCCTTCATGGACATGGCCACCGATACGAAGCTCCTGCAGAACTGGTACCCGAGCTACCTGCCCGAAATGGGCGAATTCATCGAGGTGCTGGTCACCGAAGAACAGCAGAAGATGCTCCTCGGCAGGCAGTCGCCACGGGAAACGCTGGACCGGCTGGCGGACTTCCTGGATCGGGCCCAGAAGCGTTATGTGGACCGCCACGGTCCCGACACGCCCGGGCCGCCCGGGCCGTCTGAGCCGTCCGGGCAGTCCGGCATCTCGTAACCTGGCCGCGCCATGAAAAAAGCCGAACCCTACCTGCTCCTGGCCCCCGCCTACCTGCTCATCGCTGGATTCCTGTTCTACCCCATCGCCACGGTGTTCCTGCTACCCCTGCGGGAATACCCACTCATGCCGAACACAC
>JAPOYX010000127.1:0-4902 GCA_026706345.1 Gemmatimonadota bacterium
CCGCTGGTTTCAACGACACCGTCCTTATCGAACACCGCCATTGCTGTATATTAACTGGCCGTTTATCCATCCACCCTCTTCGGAACAGAGGAAACTGACGAGCCGGGCACAGTCCGCCGGCAAGCCGATTCGGCCGAGTGGTGTCTCATGACGTATCTGCTCTTTCAGATCATCCGACATCCAGCCCGTGTCTGTTCCACCCGGATTGATGACGTTTGCCGTGACTCCCCGGTCCTTGAATTCCTGGGCAGCCGCGAGGACAATACGATCCATCGCCCCCTTGCTGGCGCCATAGGGCAGGTGGTGCGTAGTATGATCGCTTATGATCGAAATAATACGACCACGCCCATGATCACCCTGGAATCGTCTTCCAAACTCCCTTGTCAGCAGCCACGTAGCTCGAGCGTTAACCGCAAAATGCAGATCAAAGCTCTCAACAGTCGTGTTTTCGATATTGCTTTCTACCGCGTGACAGTGTGCCATCACCAGGGCGGAGACAGGACCAAGGGAGTCTTCAACATGGTCAAAAACACGCTTCGGAGAAGCGATGTCTGACAGGTCGGCTTCGATAGAAACTGTCCGTACATTAGAATCACGGATCCGGTCATTGATTGCCACGGCTTCGCTCTCATCGATACCCCAGGGCATGGCGGCATCGTACGGTCGCCAGTAGGTAGTCGCCACATCCCAACCTGTTTTGGCCAGGGCCAGAGAAATTGCTGCACCAATGCCGATCTTGCGGCTCACTCCTGTAACGAGCGCGACAGGTCGCGTCGCGACAGGACGCGTATAGTTTTCCTTCAATCTGGACCTCACGATTCCATTCGTCTTCGAATACCATGCAACGCACGGTGCAAAAGCCTACCCATATCAGTGGGCAAATTTCAGTCGCCTTGAAATTGGCCAAGCCAGTTCGACTCCGAATGCTCCCAGTTGTGCAAGGGGCAATAGTAGAGCCTGGCTTACGGTAAACCATTCACAGCGGTCTGTCGATCCGTCTTTTTCGGCTCTGAGGTTGAACTTTCCGAGCGTAACATCGTAGACAATTCCTATGTGGTGGACCGGGTCGCCCTTACGTTAAGCCGGATGCTCATACACCTGGGAATAGACCGCGGCCAACCGAGACTTTTCAATTTCTACAACGCCTGTCTCTTCTTCCAATTCCCTATGTAACGTGACCTCCGGGTGCTCGCCCCATTCGATCCCTCCTCCAGGCAATGTCCATAGTCCGGCATCTGCCAGACCGCTCGTCACGCGAACCAGCAGTAAACTGTCTGATGGGTCACGGCATATACCATACGCACCGTGGTATACGTGCTTGTTAGCAAGTTCTGAGGACATTACGATTATCCGCGGTTTGTTTTTGGTCCAGAATACCTATCCTATCGGATCTGCAGATAAATGATCATGGCCAAAGAACACTAAATCGAATTTAACTAACCGAAGAATTTATACAGGTCGTCGGGGCGAGGACTCTGGTCGATGGATTTGAAGTCAACCCGCGATGCATCACTTAATCGTCCAGGGAATGGATTTCGTCTCAATGGCTCGCCGGACGTTACCAAGCCAGACAGACCAGAACCAGGATGTATTACACTCACGGGGGAGAAATCTCGCCTCAATTGTATATCTCTTATCCGAGTTGACCGGACCTTCCAGATATGGTTCCAGTTCCGAGTACGGAATCCATGCGTAGGGACCTCTTTCACTGTAGGACTGATCGTCATTGGGAACTGGATTGTTGGTTACAAGTTGCGCTGGAACAAAGGGGATTTCCGCGAAGTACAGGGCGAAGCCATTGTGGTCTATTACCGGCTCCTGGTCCTTGATCTTAATGAGCAAATCATCTCGTAGAAAGTAGCCTCTTGTCTCTTCCTCCGTTTCCCGTGCAGCCGTTTCCGCCGTGTTCTCGCCCTCAAGGGGACTACCTCCGTAAGCATGCCATCCTCTGTCGTTTCCCTGGTTATCCGCGAGCAGCAAAAACACCTCGCCACCAGATTCGAAGTAGAGCACTATTCCCGCCGGACGCTCCGCGTGGACTCCGAAGCAGGGACCGGCAACAATCACCCATATGATGCAGAGTCTTTTGAGCATTTACTTTCTCCTCAAGCCTCATCGAAATGAGGTTACACGCAGCATGGAAAACCCAGGGTCGCAGAGTATCACATCTCACATTGCCAAGTTGGCCGTAAACTCGACTGTTCTCACGGTATTCCGTCAACAACTCCAGTGCCCCGCAATCAGCTATACACTACCCGATTCAACCAGTCGATACAGGGGTACTGGCCGCCCATTGTCATGCTGCATAATGAGGACCAGAGTTTGTAACCGTTCGAACCGTTGGCCATGGCCACCAATCCTGTTCCCTCTTCAGGATACCCTATTGCAAATGCCTTGAAGGGACCGTTGTCTCCCCAATGCCAGATTGCTTTTGATCCATTGTGAATCTGGGTTGCCCAACCAAGTCCCCACGAAACAAAGGGATCGTCTTTTACCGGAACATCCGGCCAATTGTCATGCCACGAAGCCGAATCGTTTACCGGGACCTGGGCGGTGATCATTTCCTTCGCCAACTCGGCACTGATGTGCCATTCGGCACTGTGGCCGGGTCGCATACAGGCGCACAAGATCTTAGCGACGTCAGAAGGCGTCGAATGAAGGCTGGCGGCCGAACACATGGACTTATACATCTGTTTCTCTGCCGGTTGCCCATGTTCATCATGACCGGTTGCCATGTCAGGCACTTGATCCGATGTACATAGATATGTGCTGAACTCCATTCCGGCTGGCTCAAACAACTCGGTCTGCATATAGGATTCGCCAGACCGGCCGTTACATGCTCGACCACATGCTGCACGTACATGTATCTTTCACCGGAATAACTGAAACGCTCGCCGGGTTCAAAATAGGTTTGCAAAAGTCCGCCTTCAGGATCCCATCCTTCCGAATCCCAGCAGTCAGGACGCCAGTTAGGGAAACCCGAAGTATGGGCGAGGGCTTGTCGCATGGTCATCTTCTGCACCCTGGGATCATTGGGAACGTAAGGGTTCGGAAGGTGGAGGGACAATGGCCTGTCCAGTGCCAATCGTCCCGTTTCGCACAGTTTAAGCGCGGCATATGCGAAAACCGGTTTGCTCAACGAACAGCCTTCGAAAACGGTTTCCGGTTTCACGGGTTGGCGTGTTTCCGTGTTCATTACGCCAAAGCCATGTGCCCATGCAGTCTCCCCATTCCGTATCAACGCGATAGAGAGCCCTGGAACGTTGGCTTCATGCGTTATCCGAGGGATGCGTTCTTCCAACCGCAACACCAGGTGATCGAGAGACTCATTGGACTTTGGGGGCATTTGCCTTCCTCTGATCCCGCCGCACGTTTATTGCCATACAAAACGCAAGCCGAATCATGACCGGTCCTATTGACCGTATCCGCTTTCTTGCAGGAATCGCAGCGCATCAGGTCCATCCTTGATGGCCAGGATGTCTCGAATAGCCTGATGTTTATCGTCCATCTTCTCGTAGTATGATTCGCATATCCGATAGCCTATGTAGTAACCCATATCAGGAGGCCTATCCCCTAAGTTTTCAAAGTAGTTATAGAGCCAATTGCTAAAGTTGTCTTGAAGCATTTCTTTGGAGAAATCCTCCCATAGCTCCGTTTCGTGAACCTGGCCGTATTCGTGCTGAAGCTGGTTCAAAAATCCTCCACTGGCAAGTTCTCCAAGAAAATCGGCTGCTCCTTCCATTATGGAATGGCCCAGGAGCGTGTTACCTTCAAAATCGTACTTCTGCTGGGGATGTATGAGTTCGTGAATAACCACATAGGGCAGATATTCAATCGGTCTGATAAGGTTGATATACACCGGTGGAAGTTCCTCTACGGGCGAATCGTCCGTTCGACACAGTATCTCGGTCCCTATGAGCAGACCGTTCCGCGATGTCGTCCCCGCGGAAGTCATTCTACCTATTACGAAATACACATCCTGAAAAACCGCTTCGTCATAGAGGTTTTTCCAAATGTGCATATAATTGCGAATCCGGTCCGTCATTTCCGGAACACGATTCGAGCTTTCCCTGATAGAAGCATAGTACTTCGGCCTAGCCTCGATGGCCTTGACCAATTCCTCGGCACTCTTGATCCTGGAGTTCACAAAATCCTCGAGACCAATGCTTCCTTTAGCCAGGTATTCCTTTTCGTAGATTTCGATTTTTTCTTCCGTAGCCTTGCCTTCCGACATGTCATATGCCCGCCAGAAGTTGCAGATATCGGACGTCACCAGCCGGACGTCGTCCGGATTGACGTGTGTCACGAGACTTTCTCTTGACTGCATGGCGTGTATTTTCTCACTACCTGGTAGGCAACCACGAACAAAACAGTGGCAGAAGTTCTGGCACGTTTAGGGGCCAAAGGTGTGCGAACTGCCTCGGCGCGGTAATCGGGCATGGTCGTGAACATGATATGGGTTTTCATTCCCATTCGTCTGGCCAGGACACGAGCCGCCGTTCAAAATACAGTTCCAGTCCACCCACCTCATCGACATGTGAGCCGATTTCCATGAACCCCATCGATCTGGCCATAGACAAGGATGCAGTATTTTCCGGGTCGATCGAGAGCACGAAACATCGCTGGCGATGTTGCTCAGACGCCCATTTCATTATTGCAATCGCCGATTCCCTGGCAATACCCTGTCTGCGGAAGGATTCACCAACTTCATAGCCGAGTTCCACCCCTTCTGCTGCTACTTTGCGCAGGTCCTCGGGACCGGGTTTCGAGTGGAAACCAATACGACCGCACATGGTCTGTGAGCGTTTCAGGACGATTGCCCGCAGCAACCAGGGTTGTATCTCAGGATTGGCATGTAGCTGCCTTAATCGCATTTCTATCGTCCGGGCACTGAGAACGAGA
>JAPOYX010000127.1:4912-15632 GCA_026706345.1 Gemmatimonadota bacterium
CTCCGGGACGCTAAAGCCGCCGATTTTTTCTGCCAGTTCATGATCGCGAACTAGCAGAGCTTCCAGCAACGGAGGCCCCATCGAGACCAGTTCTGGACGACCTGTGCTTATTACGTAAGTGATGGCTTTCTCCGCGTTTCAGGAGGTGTACCGAGTGCGCCGGCCTTACGCGATATTTCGAAGATTTGTTCTCAGGTTGGCAAAGTACGCTTTCCACCGCCCGTACTCTTCAAGAACGGTCTCTTCACCCCATCGTTCCGTCCAGTAGGCAACACCATGAATGAACATGAGCATGCGCTCGATATCGAGTGCCTCCGATTCCTCCTCGCTCCACGGAGGTTCGCAGTTTTCCGTGTACCCGTCCAGAAAGGCGGCTTCCACACTTTCCACCGAAAGGCGATACCTGGCCGGTTCACCTAACTGTTTATCGGAACTGGGGTCGAGGTAGTACAGGGTGACGCATACCTCTAATACGCGCCTTCCTTTCACCATATGAGCACAGTCAATGAACCAGAGTTCATCTTCGCAGTCGATGATCATATTCTGCGGACCGGTGTCCATGTGAAGTCCCGTTTCGACCAGGCCGCCGCGCCTGCTTTCGATTGCTTCGACCCAGCGTTCGGTCTCCTCCACGTACTCGAGGAGCTGTTCGTGAAAGATCCTACCCCTGGTTGACGCCCGTTTCTCCCGGACTTCTTCCAGCAACTGGTTGATGGCGAGATGGTTTTGAAACAGGCTTTCCTCGCCGTACAGTTCCGATAATCCGGTTCCGGCACTGTGCAGCCTGCCCAGTTCGCTACCGACCCGGCGGATGTCCGAGGGAATGCCTCTCTGGGGCGATCTCCCTTCGATAAACGGAAAGACCTCCAGGGTCATGCCCTGTTCCGTCGTGGAAACGGTGTCTCCTTCCAGGTTCTTCAACGGCAGAACCGTCCGCACGCCCTGTGCATTCACATGGGCCTGGTACCGGTGTACCTTTTTCAGGCGGTCGATGGATATTCGCCCGGGGTCGGAGGCTCGGAGGACGAGCGATCTGCCGTCATCCTCCGATTCGATCCTGGCCACGCGGGCGAAGTTGCCGCTCATGTCGCAGTACCTCCCGTCCCAGGAGATATCATACTGGCGGCTTAGCCATTCGGGGCCTGGCAACTCGAATACCATACCCATTTGCGCTCCAAATCGGCTTTAGCACCAGAAGTAACGAATGTAATCGGGGCTGTTATGCGTACATCGCAGATGCACGGTACTCAGTTATCCAGACGCAGCCGCAACCGCAACCCGTCATAAGCCACCCGGTAACCGTGTTCCATGGCGTATTCATCCAGCTCGTCGTGCTCCAGGTTCCCTTCATGGGAAAGGTGCGTCGCGTAAACCACGCCGGTGTCTTTGAGCAATCCGCATTCGCGGAAACGATTAGCGTGGGCAGCGACGTCCTTCGAAGCCAGATGGTCTGCGGGCCTGGACTCGAAACCGATTCCGTAGGTGTGATCGAGAATGACCACGTCATACCTGATGCGATTAAGCTGAAGGTGTTCCCAGACCTCTTCGGAGAGCACCGATGTGTCCGTACCATAGAACACGGCATGGTTTCCCCGCACAATTGAATAAAGCAGAAATCCCTGATCATTGCCGTGGTTGGCGGGATATCCTATGATTCGGTAGTCCCCAGCAGCGGAAGCTTGAAAGGGCGTGAGGGATAGAAGTTTCAACTTCAGCGCGGACTGTGTTGCCGATTCGAAAACGGTCCCGTACGCACTCTGTTGACGCACCAGCGCGTCAATGGCTTGCAGTGTCCCATCAGAACCTGCGAGCAGCAAATCGCCCGAGACCTCAGTTCCGTAATCGGCGTGACGGGAGAAGATAAACTCCAGGTCCAGATGGTCTGCGTGGGGGTGCGTCTGAAGGCAGATAGCTATCCGGGCAAGAGAGAGACCGTGTTCGAACGACGCGGTGGCCATGTCAGGACCGATGTCCACCAGCAGATCATCGTTAATCACCAGCGACGATCTACGCCGGAGGTTCTTGCCGCCGACCCTTCTGGCTTTCGAACAGACCTCGCAGACGCAGAAGGGGATCGGCATCGACGGCGCGGCCGCGGTTCCGAGAAAGGTTATGTTCATATGTCAGACTACCTTCACCATCACCCACTCCGCAGTACGTCCGCCAGGTTCGACGTGGCCGTCCTGATGACGTGGTAACCGAGCACGGCCATCACCACCACAAGGCTCAGGACGCCCACCATCGCAAAGGTGTCGGCGCTGATATCGACTCGATAGGCAAATTGCTGCAGCCAGAAACTCAGTCCGTAGTACGCCAGAATCCACCCGATGGCGTTGGCGATGACGATCAGCACGACGAACTCCCTGGACAGCAGGACGAGGACCTGGGAAACCGAGGCGCCCAGGACCTTACGGATGCTGATTTCCCTGATGCGCTGTCCGACGCCGAATGAGGCCAGGCCGACCAGGCCCTGAAGGGCAATGAACGCGGCGATACTGGTGAAGATTCCGCACACCTGGCCGAAGTGGCGATCGGCTTGATACAACCGGTCGAAATCATCCGACATGAAGGAATACCGCAACGGGAACGAAGGGAGAATCGATGCCCAGGTTTCCCGGATGTTGTCTAACGTGTTTTCCAGATTATCAGGGCTCAGCTTCGCCGCTAAAAACGTGGTTCCGTAAGTATAATGGAGTAGTGCCAGGGGCCGGATCGATTGATGTAGTGATTTGACGTGAAAGTCTTTCATAACACCAACCACATCCACTTTGTACTCGTTATTTAGCATGACCTGCCTGCCTATCGCCTCTTCCGGTGTGACCCATCCCAGTGCCCTGGTTGCCGTCTCATTTATAATCACTTTCCCCAAATCCGAATTTGATTGTTCGCCCGTATGGAAGCTGCGGCCGGCAAGCAACTCGATACCCAGCGTCTCGACGAAATCCGACCCGGTTTCGATATATCCAAGGTCGATCCGATGTGCACCGACACCTTCAAAGACTTCCGCGGTCATCGAATGTATAAACCCCTGGCTGCCGGCGACGCCGGGCATCGAGCTGGCATCCGTCACGTTCAGCACGCCGGGATGTTGCAGCAGCGCCTGTTTCAAGACGGGAAAGCTTTCTTCAATGTCGCGAATGCCGCTGGGGATGACTATTACCTGCTCTTTCTCGAAACCCAGTTTGACGTTTCGCAAGAAACCCAGCTGCTGGTGCAGCACCAGGGTGCCGACGATCAGGGCGACTGAAATCGTGCACTGTACCGTGACCAAACCCTTTCGCATGTAGTCCTGCCGGCGATGAACCGGCTGGTTTCCAGTCAGCATGCCGGTCGGTTTTATGGCCGATACGAATACCGCGGGATAGAGACCGGCAAGCAGCCCCACCAGTACGGTCAGCCCGAGCCACGCAATGAAATAGGCGGGATCATCCAGCATCACCAGCGAAAGCTGTTTGCCGGACAGGTCGTTGAACGTGGGAAGGACCAGCCATACGATGATCACCGCCAAAATAGAGGCGCAAAAGGCCTGCAGCATCGTTTCGCCGATGGACTGCTGGATCAGCTCCCATTTTTGCGCGCCGGCCACTTTGCGAAACCCCACTTCCCTGACGCGCACCATCGCGCGCGCGGTCGAAAGGTTGGTGAAATTCACGCTGGTCAACACGATGACGAATCCCGCGACGACCAGCAGGATGGCGACGTAGGTGCTGTCTCCGTTGACGCCCAACTCGTTTTCCAGGTGAGAATGCAGGTGGATGTCGGTAAGCCGCTGTAAATACGGTTCGAAGCTACCTCCTGTAGACTCCAGGAAACCACCCATATGCTTGTCCACGAACGCGGGGAGCTTGTCCTCGAGCAGCGCTCCCGGGTGACCTTCGGTCAGCAGTAGATAGGTGTAGAAATACCGCACACTCCAGCGGATCAGCGCCCTCGGATTGCCTACGAGTGGACTCGTAGACAGGGAGACGAAGTAATCCATTTTGAAATGGGAGTTGTCCGGCATGTCCGCCATTACGCCGGTGACGCGCAGATCGGCGAAACCATGGTCCGCGACGATGACTTTCCCCATGGGGTCTTCGTCCCCGAACATTTTCTGAGCGGTCGATTGGGAAATGACCACGGAGAAAGGATCTTTCAGGGCGGTTTCGGGGTTACCCCTCAGCAGCGGAAACGAGAACAGATCGCAAAGGGTCTCGTCGGCCCAGGCCACGTCGGTTTCATAGAATACCCTGTCCTCGTAGGCCATGAGCCAAATGCCGGCGGTACCCTGAATGCGCAGAAAGCGTTCGACTTCCGGGAATTCTTCCTTCAGCGCCGGACCGAGCAGGGGCTGCGTCTTGACGTCGCTTCCTTCGACGATTCGGTAGATCCGGTCCGCTTTTTCATGATAGCGGTCGTAACTCAACTCGTTCTGAACGTAGAGGAGTATCGATATGGCGCAGGCGAATCCGATGGTCAGTCCCAGGATGTTGTTCAGCGCATAGCTCTTGTACCTGGTGAGATTCCGGACCGCGATGATGAAGTAGTGTTTGAACATGGCGGGACTTGCTAGTGCGCCAGTCGCCAGGGTGCCTGACGAAGCGGATCGATCGGCGGCCAGCGTGAGATACTTCCAGTCCGACGAGAATGCGCGCGCGCCAACCCATCGAGGACGCTACCTGCCCGGCCGCTGACACATCCTGTCGTCCGAACTGCTTATCCTACCCTTCCTGATCGCGACCCTCGGCGGGCTGTCCGCCCCACAGGCTCATGGTATTGACCGGCTTGCCCTGGAGTTTCAGGTAGTAGAAAAGCTGCCCCTTGTGCTGAGCGAGATGCTGTACCATCTCCATCATGCGCTGGCCCAGGGTAAGATCGGTAGGGTCCCAGGGCGCAGGGGCGGGTTCGTTCTGCATTCTTTCCTCGCCGGCCAGACTGAGCATTTCGAATGCCAGTTCCTTGTCCGCCGCGAGCAGGTCCTTTGCTTCCGCCACCGATGTGACGGTGGGCATCGATTCAGCCGGAGGCAACATATCGCCCGGGCCCGTGCCGTCCATGCTGACGCCCTCGGGCATTCCCCAGTCCCCGGTCACGAACACTTTCATCGACATACCGCAGGCTTCGGCCACATGATAAAGCAACTGGCCGGTAGTCATCCAGTTGTCTCCGGACGATGGCTTCCACGCGAGATCTTCCTCCTCGACGAGGTCCATCAATCCCTCGGTTGCGTGGTATGTGTATTTGATTTCACGGGTAAGTAAATCGGTCCAGTTCATAAATTCTCCCTTTTCGTGATCTAACGGTTTTGTTGTGTTGCACGGCGGACCAGGTTACCTCTTGTTTTCTTCATTCAGTTCCACGAGCGCGATATGGTTCCCGCAGGTATCGTCGAAAATGGCCTGGATGCCGAAGTCCTGTTTCGTCGGGTCCACGCTGAACCGGACGCCCAGTTTTTTCAGCCGTTCGTATTCGGCGGCGATGTCGTCCACGGAAAATACGATGCACGGCATCCCCGATTCATAGAGTTCCTTATGATAAACCCGAGCGAACTCGGTTCCCTTGGGTTCGAGCAGGAGGGTTGTGCCGGCGGGTTCCTCGGGGGAGGCGACAATGGCGAGATTGGCCTCGGGTACATACATTACTTCATCAAAACCAAGTACGGCCGTATAAAAGTTGTGCGCCTCATTGGGATCGTTAACAAAGATTCCCGTCATCTCGATTCTCACTATACTCCTCCTTCGGATGCATCAGTTTTGCAATACTTGAAACAATCTGGATTTTGCTCCACGGACGCTACGAAGATTCCGGTTCACGCGCTGGAGAGAACCCCGGCTCACGCACCGGAGAAGATCCCGGCTCACGCGCCGGATCTTCTGAGTACCTCTGCAATGCGTGTCCTGCCTCCTGCCTCCGCGTGATCCAGCGCGGTTTTCCCGGAACCGTCCACGACGTGGATGTCGGCGCCGGCTTCGACAAGCAATTCAGTCACTTCGTGACAGTCGTCGTCCTGCGAAGCGTTCATGATCAGGGGCGTCCGACCTTGGAATTCTCCGGCCAGTGTGTTTCGTGAATTGACGTCGGCGCCGTGGTCGAGCAGCACGCGCACCGATTCCGGCTGATGCTCAGAAGCCCAGTGCAAGGGCTTCCCGCCGTACAGGCCGGTTTCGTCCGCGTCCACCGCCGCACCGGCTGCCAGCAGTACTTCGACCACCTCGACGGATCCGTTGTGGGATGCCCAGTGCAGGGCCGTTTCAAAAATCGGCCCCCTCTGAAAGACGGCCAGCGCATCCCGCTTCGTATGCTCCTCCACGATATCCACCCAGCCGCAACGAGCCGCCATGACGATCCCCACGCCAAGCCCGTTTGTGCCCGCCGCCCGGCCCGGGATATCTTCCAGGAAGTAGCGCTTTACCTCCTCCTGCTTCTTCCAATGCGCCACGATCACCGGGGGATAGTGGTACGGTGCATAGGGATAGACTTCGGCGTCCCGCGCCACGAGTTCCTTCACGATGTCCAGCCTGCCGTGCCCCGCGGCGCAGTGGAGCGGCTGGCGCTCGTTTATGCCGCGCTCGGGATTCACGATGTCGACGAGCCAGGGCCAGGCATCCAGACAACGGATAACCTCGACCAGGTCACCGTCCCGTATAGCTTCGAAATATGCGCCGACGTTCATAGATCGACCCTTGTTTTAGCGCCGGGTACGATGTATCGGGGAAACGGGAACGCGCTGGTTACAAAGTACCGAAAAACAGGCGTTAAAGTACAGCCTGATGACGTGAAACGCCACTGATTTTGGCCAGGCCGGTTTACGCTTTTCGACCAGGGCCTGGTACATGCCTTTGGCGAGACCTGGTATACACTTATCGGTGGTCGGGATGTTGACAGGCTTTCGTCCTGTGTCTACATTTTAATTATCTACATTATTCGATTCTGATCATCATGCTTTACGGATTCATGAGTTATGGCACAGACTTAAAAGGAGCGGACATGGAGAGGGTCAGGGTGCTGGTGGGTACCCGGAAAGGCGCGTTCATCCTTTCTTCGGATGGCGCGCGTGAAGACTGGCATATCGACGGCCCGCATTTCGGCGGCTGGGAGATTTACCACATCAACGGATCCAGGGTTAATCCGGACCGCCTGTACGCTTCCCAGGGCACCGGCTGGTTCGGGCAGTTGCTGCAGCGTTCGGACGACGGTGGCAAGAGCTGGAACCCGGTGAGTAACGAATTCACTTTCGAGGGAGAAGTGGGCACCCATCTTGATTTCGACGACACCCCGCGTCCCTGGGAATTCAAGCGGGTCTGGCACGTCGAGCCTTCGCTTTCCGATCCGGAAACCGTGTTCGCCGGGGTCGAGGACGCGGCGCTTTTCCGTTCCACGGACGGGGGCCAGTCCTGGCATGAACTTGCCGCTCTCAGAAACCATCCATCGAGCGAGGGATGGCATCCCGGTGCGGGCGGCCTGTGCCTGCACACCATCATCCTGGATCAGGGCGACCCGAATCGGTTGATTGTCGCGATTTCCGTGGCAGGAGCATTTCGGTCCCTGGACGGCGGCGGATCCTGGCAGCCGATCAACAAGGGCCTGCATTCCGATTACATGCCCGAGCCCGAGGCGGAGGTGGGTCACTGCGTCCATCGCCTCGCCATGCATCCATCCCGTCCGGATTCGCTGTTCATGCAGAGTCACAGGAACATCATGCGCAGCGACAACGGGGGGGATTCCTGGACCAATGTGAGCGGCGACCTGCCCAGCGATTTCGGATTTCCGATCGGTGTTCACGCCCATGAACCCGAAACGATCTACGTCGTTCCGATGAAGGGTGATTCCGAGCATTACCCGGACGAAGGCCACCTGCGGGTCTATCGGAGTCGGACCGGCGGAAACGAATGGGAACCGCTGTCCTCCGGACTGCCGCAGAAAGACTGCTACGTCAACGTCCTGCGGGATGCCATGGCCGTGGATACGCTCGACGACTGCGGAATATACTTCGGCACCTCGGGAGGAACAGTTTACGTGTCCCCGGACGGAGGTGACCACTGGACAGCCATCGTGCAGAATCTACCGCCGGTGATGTCCGTCGAAGTCCAGACGCTCTCATGATCCGCGTCGTATTGCCCTATCACCTGCGGAATCTGGCGGGATGCCGGGACAAGGAAGTCATCCTGCAGGTCGAGGGCGGGATCGTGACGCAGCGAAAGATCCTGGACGCCCTCGAAGCGCGCTACCCCCAACTAGGCGGTACCGTTCGGGACTACGGGACCGGCGCCCGTCGGCCCCTTGTGCGGTTTTTCGGCTGCGGAAAGGACCTCTCCCTCGACTCGCCCGACGCGCCGGTGCCCGGCTCCATCGCACGGGGTGAGGAGCCCTACCGGATCGTGGGCTCGGTGGCCGGGGGGTAGTGGGCGCCCGGTACTATTTCAACATCTCGGCGATATCGTTATGCCCTGCCTTCTCCGCCCGTGCCAGGGGGGTCGCCCATTCCGCACCGCCGCCCCAGGGATTCGCTCCCCGCTCCAGCAGGAAGGCGGCCAGATCCATGTGTCCCCAGCGCGCCGCCCATCCCAGTGGCGTGGAACACCACTCGTCATCGACGGCCTCGATGGCAGCACCCCGGTCCAGTAACAGGGCGGATTTCTCCACGTCTCCGATCGCGGCCAGCTTGTGCAGGTAGGTCACGCCGTGCCAGTTCGCGTTGTTGGGGTCGGCGCCGTGGTCAAAGAACAGGTTCAGCATTTCGAGGATATCGTCGTGGGGACGCAGGGCGCGCCCGTCCAGCTTCCATCCCTTGCGCCGCCGGAAGGCGTAGCCCATGTAGTTGTTGGCGTACCAAGGGCGGTTCAGTTCGGCGCCCGCTCGGATCAACATTTCGATGATTTCCTTGCGGGCGAACCCGGCCGCCATGCAGAGCACACCGTAGTCGCCGCCGTAGTTGGCCAGACCTGGATCCGCCCCGAGCAGTTCGCCGACGACAGGGATGTCGTCCAGCAGCACGTACATGCTGATATCAGCCGTCGCACCGTGCTGGTACAGCAGGTTGATCATCTCTTCATTCTTCCCCTGGCCCAGGGCCTGTGAAAGGGGAACGCCGCTGGATTCCACCGGGGCATTGGGATCGGCGCCGTGATCGAGCAGGAGTTTCGCCGTTTCCAGGTGATTGCCGGCCACGGCCTCGTACAACGCGTGTCCGCGGGGCGCGTTGTGCTCCGGGGTGTTGGGATCGGCGCCGTGGTCGAGCAGAAGCTGCACGATGTCGGTGTACCCCTGTCCCGCCGCGCTGAACAGCGGTGAGAACCCGCAGGAATCCTGGTCGCCGGCCAGGTTGCGGTCCCGGGCCAGGAGTTCGCGCACGCGCCGTTCGTCCCCCAGGGCGCATGCGACCGTCATGCTGTATTCTGCTCCCCTCGCGATCAGGTACCCGGTCAGCAACGGGTTCAGGCGCCCCCGGGTCTTGCGTGCGCGAAACACGGCCAGGTGCAGGGGTTTGCACCCGTCCCACCTGACGGGATCCGGTTCGGCGCCCTTGTCCAGGAGCAGTGCCGTCATTTCCAGGTTGTATTCTTCCACCGCCACGTGCAGCGGACGGTTGCCGCGTTCATCGCCGGCGTTCACCAGATCGGGGGAACTATCGAAAAACGCGCGGGCTTCCGCTTGGTCGCCCCGGCGAATCACGTCACAGGCGTCCTCGCCCACGGGAGGCGCGTTGTACCTGGCGGCGATGGCCTCCGCCAGAAGCCCCGCGATCTCGTCGTATCCGCGATCCCTCGCCCGTTCGAGTGGAGTTACGTGGTAGTCCAGTCCCGATGCCGTCGCGGGATCGGCATCGTGGCCGAGCAACACGCGAACCACCTCGGTGTGTCCCTCCCTGACGGCGAAGTGCAGCGGCTGGTAATACGCCCAGTTGCAGTTGGCCAGGCCGGGGTCCGCCTTCAACAGGCGCCTGATTCGGGCCAGGTCTCCTTCCGCCGCGGCCAGCAGCATATCCCATACCCTGTTCGGCTCGCCATCCATGAAATGACCTTGCTCGTTCTTAAAATCGGGTCGAATCCATTTCATAACACGGTCTCCGAATGTATCGTCTGTCGAAGGCGCGTAGTGGTTCAGATCTTGAGAAAGGACGCGGAGCAGGCGGGGTTTCAACTTGTTGCGTGCTTCGTAGAGCCGCTTGCGTACCGTGCCCGCCTTCAAGCCCATGAACCCCGCGATTTCAGACGGGGAATAGTCTCCGATATACCTCAGCAGCGTTACTTCTCGCAGCGTCTCCGGCAGCGCCTCTACCGCCTCGCGGATCTTGCCGCTCATGTCTTCGCGCGAGACCTGGTCGAGGGGACTTTCCACGGCCGACTGAATATCGTCCTCCAGGGGCACAAGCAGGTGTTGCTGGCTTCTCCGGTACCGGTAGCATTGCCATTGCACGATGCGCCGCAGCCAGGCCGGAAACGAATCCGGTTCGCGCAGCGCCTTGATGTTCTGCCAGGCGGCGACGAAGCCTTCCTGCGTGGCATCCTCCGCCAGGTGGCGTTCGCCCAGGAGGCTCAGCGCGTAACCGAAGGCCATGTCCTGAAAATAAACCACCAGTTTGCCGAACGCGAGGCCGCGATCCGAGTCGGGTACCGTGACGTCTGCCGAAGTTCGAACACACTGCTTGAGGTCATTAGTCATTCTTAGTCATCTTGGTTACTGTAATAACATGATGTACTTTAGCTTATGAGTCCAAGCTGTAATAAAAAAGTACCAATCA
>JAPOYX010000128.1 GCA_026706345.1 Gemmatimonadota bacterium
GTAACCGCTGACGATGCACTCGTTCATGACCGTTCTCAACTGCCAGGGAATCACCGGGTACATCCGCGAAGACTCCATGCAGAGACGCACCGTGACGTCGATGCTCTGGTGATTGAAGTCATCTCCCCCCAGTTCACGACCGTTGCCGAAGAGCGACTCGGCCTCGCTCCGGACCTTCGCGTACACGTCGGGGTTTCGAACCATGTTGTAGACGGTGAAGGCCAGTCCGCTGCCGAGATAGATGCTGGCGACCATGGAAGCCACGAACGGAAAGGTGAGGTCCGTTTCGGGAAGGAACTGTGGGTCTCTCTTATGGAGATCGAGAATCGCGTCGGCCAGATCCCGGGGCTTTCCCTTGCGCAGCGCCGTCGTATGTCCCGCGGTGATCGCCTCCTGGAGTTCCCTGACGCGCTTCCCGTACCGTTTCATTCTTGGGGTGGACAGCATGAAATCCGGCAATGCGCCCTGGACCCGCGTTATGAGCGCACGGTGTTCAAAGGCCAACAGTTCGTCGACATAGTGGCTGCAATCCACTCCCATCGCGAAATTGGAGATCTGACTGCTGATGTGGTTCTGAAAGCTTTCGGTGGCGCGGAAGACATCCCCTTCCTTCCAACGGCTCAGCGATTTCCGGCAGTCGTCGATCAGCTCCGGCAGCCGCCGCGCCAGCGTGGCGCGGGAATATGCGGTCTGGAGCTCCTTGCGCATTCGATAGTGCTCCGCGCCATCCATTCCGGGCAGACTCCGGGATGCGCCAAACGCGTGTTCCAGCCCTTCGATGTAGTCCTTCGAGCGGAGATAGAACCGCCCGTGCCGGTTGACCCAGTGATTGACATCGGCGCCCATCAACGAAACCAGGGGCTTGCCGCGGATCTTGAAGGGCATTCTGACGACCGGCCCGTGTTTCCGATAAATGCCGTTCATCGCCTTCGAGATGTTGCCCGAGAGGAAGTCGCGCTGTAGCAGCACGGCGAGATACCCGGGCCTGGGAATGGGCTTGGTCTGAACGACGCGACGGGTCTTGGGCCTCGCCGTGCTGTCCCTCACGGCGGCTGCGACGGTCCGTCCGATGAGGTCCAGCTTCGCGACGAGTTCGATCCGGGCGAGCCGCTCCTGGTAGTCCTCTTCCTCCAGCAGCAGCTTGAAGCCGCCGCAGGTGTGCATCAGGGCGACCAGGATGGCGTCCCGCGGGTCCGGAATCTCGTCGTTCAGGATGACGCTCAGGACCCTCACCTTGGATTCCCGGCGGGTCGCGACAGCCTGGGTCGGAAACGTCCCGGAACGGGCGACGGAGCGCGAGAGCCCCCAGAATCCGCCGCTCTCGTGGGTCAGGATGTTCCGCTCCACCAGGCGCTCGAGGGCGGCCGCGACGATCTCGTCGGCCTGGCGGGTGTTCCGTTCGATCCAGAACTGGGCGTCCGATTTTTCGTCGGATTCGGCGATGTCCTTGAGCGTCGGGTCGAGCAGCTCGTCTCCGGTCGGCGTGGGATCGACGAGGTACAACCGCTCCAGGTCGGTCTCGATGCGACGCTCCAGGGCGAGGTCGGCGAGCACGGCGCCGGCCATGACACAGGAGAAGTTCCAGTTCGGGACCATCTCGAGGTAGCCGCTCTGCTCGTCCAGCATGAGGAGGATCAACTCCTCGGCGATGCGGATCGGAAACCGGGTGCCCTCGCTCATGCTGCTCAACCTCCAGCCGAGGCGGCTCGACAGCCCCACCGATCCGCCGCCACTGGATGGTCCGGGTCAGAGTCTAGTCGATGGAGAGGGTGGGAACGGGGTCGGCAGGGTCCCCGGACCGCCGGCTGCGGCGGCGGTGAGCGCACGGGGCGGCCGCTCCCCAAAGGTAGAGTAGGAACGTGGGTGAAGCGAAGGGCGGGGCGCCGAGAAGGGTTGCCATCGTCGGTGGGGGCGCCTCGGGACTTGGGACGGCGTGGGCGCTCAACCACCACCCGGATCGTTTCGACTTTCGACTCTTCGAATCGCAGCCGCAGCTCGGCGGCAATGCGATCACGGCGGACATGCCGCAGGACGACGGCAGCACGATCCCGTTCGATATCTCGGTCACCGCGTGCATACCGTCGGCATACCACCACTTTGTCCTGCTCATGCAGCAGCACGGCATCGAACTGCTCGAAACCCGGTTCAACTACAGCGTGAAGTACGGGGGCCGGATCTACGCTCACGATTTCGATTCGGACATCCGGAAGGAGTTGCAATCCGAAATCGAGAGGTTCCAGCGCCTCCTGCGACGTCTTCACTGGTTCGGCCGGCTCAACCTCACGAGGTCGAAGCTGCTCGGCGCGCTCAACCCGTTCAACTACGTCAGCATGGGCGCGCTGCTGAACCTGGGCAGGTACTCGGGAGACTTCCGCTACAAGATCCTGAAGCCCATGTTCGTCAACTTCCTGATGGCGACGAAC
>JAPOYX010000129.1 GCA_026706345.1 Gemmatimonadota bacterium
CAGATACTTGGGATCAACCGCATCAATCGTATTAAGGATTTTAATCCCGTCAGCCCCTTGAGCAAAGGGAGTTTCAATAAGTTTAACTGTACATGTATGATCCCCAAATATCACCAATGGTTTATCAGGCATTATCACTGTTGAGTCATCGTCTGTCCAGCCCGCGATTTCGTTCTGCGATTGATCGATAATCGGAAATCGGCCTGTTTCAGCGTAAGCGTTTCTTGGTATTTTGGCAGGAGGGGTAACTGTATTTACGAGGGTATTGATCTTAACCCTTGCGAATTTCGTGTATTGAAAACTACTCTCCTGATATCTCTCCATGCCAAGATTGTACTCTACATCCGCTGCAATCTTCTTTCTCTCTACTACCAAACCGAGTGAGGACTGACGAGGTTGCGATTCATACACCACGCCCTGTTCCGCTACGTTAGCGGTTGATTCGGGCTCAGGATCAGGGGCGTTTGCCGTTTTCCCCGCACGCGACATATCCAGATACCTACATAGCTCCTCCCGGACCATCGGCAGATCATTCTTCTCTATCGCCCTTCTCTGCGCCCCCAGATCAAAACCGTCATTCTCCACTTTGTAGAACGCGATGTGGTCTGTCTGCTTCGCCAGCTTCCTATCCAGAATCAAAACAGAGGTTTTAACGCCGGAATACGGATTAAACACGCCCGCCGGCAGGGAGATAACCGCGACCAGGTAGTCCTCTACCAGCTTCCTGCGCAGTTGCCTGTGGGCGTTCTGACTTTGAAAGATGATACCTTCAGGAATAACTACCCCTGCTCGCCCATTGGGCGTTAGGTGCTCTGCGATATAGTCCACAAATAGTACTTCACTCCGTTTAGATTTCACCGAAAACCTGCTGTGTGGACGTATGCCTCCTTTGGGCGACATGAAAGGCGGGTTCGCCAGGATCACGTCTGCAAACTCGTTCCACCTGTCCTCGCTGGTCAACGTGTCGTATTCATGGATTCGGGGTTGTTTGAAGTCATGAAGGTACATGTTTACGAGCGATAGGCGCACCATGTCGGGTGAGATGTCATAGCCATTGAAGTTCTGTGTGAGTTTTAACTTTTCATCGGACGATAACGTACTGTTGCCATTCGCGTCGGTATTCGCCTTGTCAATATGTTTCCAGGACGATATCAAGAACCCAGCGGTACCGCAGGCCGGATCAAGTACCGTTTCGTGCTTCCTCGGATCAATGATCTCGACGATAAAGTCGATGATATGGCGGGGGGTGCGGAACTGCCCGGCATCTCCCTGAGAGCCGAGTACAGAAAGCAGGTATTCAAAGGCGTCCCCGAGCCGCTCGCTGTGGTCGTAGGTGAACTCGTCGATGACCTTGAGAAAAGCGCGCAGGGTCTCCGGGTCACGGTAGGGCAAATATGCGTTGTTGAAGATATTCCGGAACAGCGAGGGGATTCCGGGGTTCTCGGGCATCCGGGCTATGGCGGTTGCGTACAGGTCTAGAACTTCATGTCCACTCTGGCCACTGTGCATCAGGCCAGCCCAGCCGTATTGAGCAAACTCGCCTTCGAAAAACTGGCGCTCGCCCCCTAGCTCCTCGGCCTTGGCGTCCATGTCATCCATGAACTTGTAGATGAGGGCGATGGTAATCTGCTCGACCTGGCTCTTGGGGTCGGGTACTTTACCCACCAGGATATCGCGGGCCGAATCTATGCGGCGTCTGGTCTCGGTATCGAGCACGGCGTCCTCTAGCTGGCAAACTGATTGAGCGACACGTAATCCTTGACGTATTCGGGTATCAACGTGCGGTAATTAACAGGGACGTTTTCATAATCGCCCATGGATAACACCGGATTGGTCGCGAGGTCCACGAACTGCTTGCGGTCGATGATGCCACGAACCCGGTCGTCATTTACGTACGCTTTGAAAAAGGTCTTCAGTGCCGGTACCGAACTGCTCTGATCAGGAGTCAGCTCCGCCACGAATTTAGCGAATTCCTCGTCCAGCAGTTCGTTCCTGGTTTTGAACCTAGGGATGATGTCGTAGGCTTTCTCCAGTATCTCGCGAAGGGTGATCCGGCGGTCCGCGGTCACGGCTTTGCGCAGCTTCTCAAGAGTATAATACTCCTCGGGCTTGTTCAGGACCTCTCGCCTTACGTGATCGGTGGCCCGTTCCCAGTCGCCAGCTTCAATCGCGTCCGCAACGACCTCGTCCTCCTTCACCACGTCCACGAACTGGTCGAAGAACATCCTGTCGATTTTCATCCCCTCGATGCCGATTTCCTCTACTTTTATTCCGGCGAGGATGTCCCGGCCGAGGTGTTCGTACGTATCAGCAAGAACAACCGGATCGATCTCTCCTTCACCAGGTTCCTTCCAGCGGGCCGGCAGTTTCAGAATCTCGTCGTAGTTGTATTCTTCCTCGAAGTACTCGCAGTTTCCAAAGAAATCGAAGAGTTTGAAGGCGGTCTTATCTGGAGCTGTAACCATGCCTTTGCGCTCCTCGTCGAACAACAGATCGAGGAAGTTGTGTTTGCGTGTACCACGGCCCTTTATCTGGATGAAGTCCGTCGGCGAGAAGATCGGACGAAAGAGGCCCAGGTTCAGGATGTCCGGGCAGTCATACCCGGTAGTCATCATGCCGACGGTCACGCATACTCGGGCCTTACTGGTCCGATAGGTGGATATCACGTTTCCAAAACCGTGGAGATTGTTGTTTGTAAATCGTATTGTGAACTGCTGGGCATCCTGAACTTGGGAAGTTACCTGTACGGCAAAATTGGACTGGTACCTGCCCAGGTACATTTTGTCGGCAATCTCGTTGAGTATCTGCGTGAGACGGGCAGCGTGTGTCTGGCTGACGGTGAAAATGATGGATTTGCCGATCTCACCACTTACGGGGTCACGCAGGGCATTCTTCAGAAACGTTTCGCAGAACAGGTAATTGGTACTTTGGGAGTAGAATTTCTTCTCGAAATCTCTCTGCTTGTACACCTCTTCGTGATCTTCACCTTCGACGTCGATAAAGGTTGCTACGAATCCATCGTCAGAAAGAAGCTGCGTCGTCACTTCCGTGCGCGCGTCCACCACGGTGGGATTGATGAGCACACCGTCCTTCACCCCATCAAGCAGGGTATAACGGAAAGTCGGCTGACCGCTTTCGCAACCGAATGTGCGGTAGGTGTCCATCAGCATCCGTCGCTCGGTTTCACGGGGATCCCGAACGTTAGTAGCCGAGGTATCCACTCCTCTCAGGTAATCGCGTGGCGTGGCCGTCAGTCCAAGTTTGTACCCGACGAAGTACTCGAAAACCGCTCGTGCGTTGCCGCCGATGGACCGGTGGGCTTCATCCGATATCACCAGGTCGAAATCGGTGGGCGAGAAGCGTTCCTGATACTTGTTGTTGAACAGCAGGGACTGCACGGTGGTTACGACGATCTCGGCGTGGCGCCAGTCGTCCCTTCGTTCCTTGTAGACGACGGTCTGAAAGTCGGATGACAGCAGCTCGGTGAAAACCTTCCTGGCCTGCTCTTCCAGTTCAAGTCGGTCCACGAGGAAAAGGACACGCCGGGCATTCAGGGTATGCAGGAACAGTTTGATGATCGCAGCGGCCGTGAGGGTCTTGCCTGTGCCGGTCGCCATCTCGAAGAGAAAACGATCGCCGCCCTCGCTGACAGCCTTCTGCAGGGCGTGTACGGCCTTGAGCTGGTATGTCCGGAGAAAGCGCAGCTTGTGGTGTCGGATGAATCCGTTTCGCTCGTTCTTGTTCTGGTATGCCGCTTCCGACTGGTAGTTCGGTCGCTGGGAGAGTACGATGAAGTCGTCGTCAACCGGTTTGTCGGCCAGACGCTTCGGATCGGGTTCGAACTTGCTGTAGTGCCCTACCGAGTCTTGCGTGGGAAATGACGTGATCTGGTTGGGATTACCCCGGCGGAGGTCCCAGAAGTAATGAAGATTTCCGTTTGAAAGGATGACGAAGCGACATCTCAGCGACTTCGCGTACTTTCTCGCTTGCTCCTTGCCGACCAGCGGGTCCTTGTCTTCAGACTTGGCCTCGAGTACGACAAGCGGAAAACCTTTCTCATCAAGCAGCAGGAAATCGACAAATCCAGTTGTCGTTTTTTCGAAATCGTCACCCAGGTCGTCAAGTTTGGATTTCTTGATGGTGACACTTGGTTCAAGTTGGATATTGGTGGGCTTGTCACCTTCCGCGAAGAATCGCCATCCAGCCTTCTCGAGGAGTTTATTGATTTTGATGCGCGCGGTAGCTTCGGACATTTAGGCAGATTGGAGCTGAACGATGTTGTTGATTGCATGATAAAGTCGATGAAGTTGCACAAAGGCAATCATTCATCAGACATAATAAATGCAAGTTAGAAACACCGCCACTAAATCCGCACCGAAGAATGTCGTTGTAACACCCAGACCAAGATTCAAAATCTGTATTGCAAGAGCAGTTTATGCTTATCGGCCTTGCTTGTATCACTTGTAAGATCATCAAAATCCTAAGTTTAATTCGAATGTGGTCCTTTTCAATAACGAAAATCCCGGCAGACAAGCTCTGTCTACCGGAATCACTTCTCGGGTTTATCTATATGCGATTACCGACTGAATTGACCGGGATGGTACTACACAACCGGCATGATTCAGTCTTCTCGTACTTCTGCATTTAGCAGCAAATCGTCTACGACGCTTAAGTACGCTCGTATCGCGGTTTCTATGTTTTCGAGAGCTTCCGCTTCAGTTCTACCCTCGGACCAGCATCCAGGTAAGTCGGGTACCGATACGCTGTATCCTTCGGCAGACTGATGAAGGGCGATTTTGTACTTCATGCCAGGCTCTTTCTATGAGTCGAACTCCAGCCCAACCCGAATCGCTGAACCCGCGCCCGCATAGGTGAAAGCCTCGTTGATATCAGTGAATGAGAAGGTATCGGAGATGATCTTGTGGAAGGGGTACTTGTCCCGTGTGCGGCTCAGGAATTCGAGGGCGCGCGGGATCACCCAGGGCTCGTACACGATCACGCCGCGTATCGCCTTGCTGCACCGGACGATGTTACCCGGATCGATCTCCGTCGGGAACCCGAGGTTTATGTTGCCGATCCAAAGATAACGACCGCCCCATCGGAGCATGTCTATGCCTTCGGCGAGCACGCGGGGCGATCCCACGAATTCGGCGACCAGGTCGGCGCCGACCCCATCCGTGTGATCCAGAACGAACTCAACGCGTGATTTTAATTCGATTTCATCGACATTGAGTGTCTCGTCGGCTCCGAATTCCCGGGCGAGCGAAAGACGCGCCGGAAACCTGTCGAGCACGATAATCCTGCCCGCCCCCATCTCCCGCGCTACGGCGGTCGCATAGAGACCGAGGCCGCCCGCCCCCTGAATGACCACCGTGTCGCCCAGGGTGACGCCAATCTGGTTCAGACCGTAGATGACTTCCGACAGGGCGCAGTTGATCGGGGATACGATCGCGTCCGAGAGATCATCGGGCACCTTGAAGACCCAGTGGCCGCGTTTCATATAGTAGTAATCCCCGTAGGCGCCGTGAAAGTGCGGTGGCTGCTCACTTGAGACACCGATCCAGTCTCTGTAACGGTCGGGGCATCCCGGCTTGCCGTTCAGACACGTCCAGCACTGTTGACACGGCTTGAAATAGGAGTAGACGATGCGATCCCCTTCGGACAGCGGCTGGCCGGCACTGTCCGTGGTGACGTTGCGCCCCATGGCTTCGATCGTACCGATCATTTCATGCCCGAGTACCTGGGGGATGCCGGTCTCGATTCTGGGACCATGTCCACGCCAGATGTGCAGATCGGATCCGCAGATATTCGCCATGCGGATCCGGACGAGCATGTCGTCCGCCATAACCGTTGGTACGGGATATTCACGAATCTCCATCGGTGCCTGCGGCTGGGTATATACAGCGACTTTTCCGGTTTTCATGACCTGTCCCTCTTGGTTTGACCTTCAGGCATTTCCCTGGGTATCGTGAACGTTTCGCTCACAGCCCTTCATTCCCCATCTTCCGTCGCCCTGTCCCCCGTCTCCTCCTGCCAGGCCCGGATTCGCTCCGACAGATTCGAAACCCGTCCGGCCTGATCGCCCCGGTGATACAGATTCTCCAACTCATGGGGATCGCTGTTCAGATCGTACAACTCCCCCTGACCCTTCCCATACAGGTTGAGCTTCCAACCGTCCGCAGACACGATCGTCCGGTACTGGTGCACCATGCTCTGGTTCGGCTCCGCTTCGCCGAATCCGGCGGGCGCGTGGCCGTCGTCGCCGCTCCACTCGACGAACACGTCGTCGCCGTCCAGGTTCTCGTGCCCTTGCAATACCGGTACCCGGCTCCGCCCCTGCAACCGGTCCGGCCGCCCGAGGCCGAGCAACTCCATCAGCGTGGGCACCAGGTCGATGTGGCTGAACCGGCCGCCGACGTGGCGCGGCGGATGATCCACCATGGGCGCGCGCAGCACCATGGGCACCTTGATGGATTCTTCGTACATGAGCGTCTTGCCCAGGATGCCGTGATCGCCCATCAACTCGCCGTGGTCGGATGTGAAGACGACGATGGTGTCATCGGCCTTGCCACTCTCCTCCAGGGCCTTGAGGATCCTACCCACCGAACGGTCCACCAGGGTGATGTTGCCCCAGTAGCGGGCCAATAACGCCCGCCATCCCGGCTCGGTACGAAGATCCAGCCCGTAGTTCTCGGACTGCATGTAGTAGGCCGCCATCAGGCGGACGAGGAGCGGCGCGTCGTCGGGCGGCTGCCGCATGAACGCCGGTCCGGTGGGCAGGCTGTCCGGATCGTAGTAGTCGTTCAGGGGACCGGTGTGCGGGGGATGTGGCTCGAGGTAGCTGACGCAGAGGGCAAAGGGGTCGTCGCCCTGCTGGCGGATATAGTCCGACGCGCGCTCGCCCAGGTACCACGCCTTGGTGCATTCCTCGGGCAGGGAGGCCGCGTAATGTCGGGAAAAAACCTTTTGTCCCAATAGCTCGATATCCGGCTTGTATCCCTTATCCACCAGGAAGTGGTGATAGTCGCTGACTTCGGAAAGCCGGTCCGCTTCTGAGAAGTGGCGGCGGTACTGGTCCTCAGTGCCCACCCAGGTCTCGAAGCCGTGCTGCGGGAAGATCTCGTCTCCCAGGTGCCATTTCCCCATGAAGGCCGTGTCGTATCCCTCGGGCAGCATCTCTGCGATGGTCGGTATGTCGGCGCCCAGGGGCACGTTGCAGGAGGGCACGCCCGCCGTATGCGGCCAGAGCCCCGTGAGCATGGTGGCCCGGGCCGGGCTGCATACGGGCTGGCTCACGTAGGCGTTTTCGAACACGAAGCTTTCCGACGCCAGCGCGTTGAGCGCGGGGGTTTCGATCTGGTGGTTTCCGTAGCATTCCAGCGTATCCGCGCGCTGCTGGTCGGTGAAAATGTAGAGCAGGTTGGGGCTATTCATCGGTTCCCTTCGCGGTTGGACTTCGAGCGCGGGGTCAGGTTGAACCAGGTCTGATGGCCGGAGAAGAACCGCTCCAGCTCGTCGACCATGTAGTGGAAGAAGTGGGGAAAGTCTTCTCCCGTGCGGCCGGAGAAGTGGGGCGTGAGAAAAACGTTCGGCAGTCCGATGATCTCGCTGTCTTCGGGGATGGGCTCCGGGTCGAAAACGTCCAGTCCTGCTGCGATGTCCCCGCGCTTGAGGCGCTCGATCAGGGCCGCGGAATCCACGATGGCCCCGCGCGAAACGTTCACGAACACCGCACCCGATGGAATGAGTTCCAGCTCGCGCCGTCCGATCATGCCCCGGGTATGGGGGGTGAGGGGCGCTACGCATATGATCGCGTCACACTGTGAAAGCACGTTTTCCAGCGACGTCTGCAGGAAGTCCAACGCCTCGGGCAACTCCTGCGGCAGGTAGGGATCGTGCACCCAGAGCTCGACCTCGAAGGGGCGCAGCAGCTTCATCAGCCGCCGTCCCATGTGTCCGCCACCGATGAGTCCCACTCGCTTGCCGGTGAGGATGCCCGCCATGGGCTGAATGAGACCTCGATCCTGCGTATTGCCCGCCACGATGCGGCGGAAAAGCGCGCCGGCATTGCGCATGGAGATCAGCGTCAGGGCCAAAGCCCATTCCGCTACCGGATAGGTGGAACCGTTGGTCGTATCCACGGTGCGGATGTCGCGCGCCCACAATGTCTCCAGGTCCAGGCGCGCGGCAAACCGGTCGCCTTCCAGTTCGCCGACGAATCGCAACTGGGGTGCGGCATCCAGGATCGCGGCGTCGATCCTCGGCGCGCCGTGGCAGACGACGAGGGCATCCACGCCGGACATTTCCTTCGCCAACCGCGCCGTTGTCTCGGGGTCCGTGCTGGTATCGTAGATTCCGCCGCCCTCACTGTGGAACCACGCCCAGTCGGCAAACGCCTCGAGGCGGGCCAGTTCCGCCGGCGGCAGGTAGCCGTAGCGCACCCGCTCGTCGCAGGCGATGAGTACTTGGGGGCGGTTGTTCGACATTTACTCTCCTTATCTTCCTTAGTAGTCCAGCCTCAGCCGAAGGCCTCGGCATACTGCTGCGTACGACTGGTCATCATGCCGTAGAAACCCCGTACCTCCGGATCCGGATGGTCCCGCCACAGCCGGGCGGGAATCATGGTACAGTCGCTGAGCACGGGGCCGCCGCGATGGCCGTAGTAAACCTGAACGGTCTTGCGTTCGTGCGGTGTGATCCGTACCGTCGCGGCGTGCAGCACGGACAGGTTGAACAGTACAACCGTGCCTGCCGGACCGTGCAGGTGGACCTTGCCGCGCTGGACGAGCTGTTCCTCGGTTTCGAGTATGGGACCGTCGCAGGGTTCCGGCGATATGGAGAAGCAGTGCGTACCCTCGTGCACGTCGGTCAGGTAGAGCATCATTTGCAAATAGCCGCACCGGTAGGGCCGGTCCGTCGCATGCGGGCGGTCCCGGTGCCAGATCTCCTCCGGATTGCCGTCGCGCGGGTCCATGTGCCTCAGGCACACTTCCCCGAGCCAGCTGGGCCCTTCGAGGATGGTCTCGATGGGGTCGATCAGGGCGGGATGGCGGATCAGGCCGTCGATCTGCGGCGAGGAGATCAGCGGATCGCAGTTCAGGGTCTGATGTCCGTGATTGGAAATGGGATGCCAGAAACAGCCCCGTTCCGATCGGTCCGCATCGTACAGTTTGTTGAATCGATTCAGTTCCTCGCCGGTAAAAACCTGGCCGAGGTTGACGTAACCATTCTGTTTGAAAAAGCCCAGATCCAGCATGCAGGAATCACCGATCGCTAATGGTGTGTTTACTTGCAAAAGAAATGACCATACATTGCCAGCGTCAAGAAGTTCACCGCGCGCGTCAATACAGTACTCCGCGATCGTCGCAGCGATCGGCGCAGTGATTGCCGTAGCGACGGTCGCCGCGTCAAGATCCCTGCACGACGTTACTGACCCTCGCAGTCCACCAGGAGCACCGGAAATGTCCGAAACCATCCTTAATGCCGCCCTGATCGGGTGCGGCGGCAGAGGTCGGGGCCACCTCGAGACCATGAAGGCCTTCGACGACTTGCGGTTCGTGGCCGTGTGCGATCCCGTGGAGGAATTGCGCGACCGGGTGGCCGCCGAAAACAACGTCCCGCGAAAGTACGAAGAAATCGGGGACATGCTGGCGAAAGAGGAGCTTGACCTGGCCGTCATCGCGACGCCGGCCCACCTGAACGGCCGGTGCGCGCTGCCGGTGATCCAGGCCGGGGTCCACACGCTGCTCGAGAAGCCGCCCGGACTCTCCGGCGCGGAAACGGAAGGGCTCCGCGCCGCCGCCAACACGTCCAGCGCGAAGGTGCTGGTCGGCTGGAACCGGCGGTTCCATTCGTTGATCTGCAAGGCTCGCGGCCTGATCGAGGAGCGGGGTCCCATCACCCAGATCGTGGCGGAGTTCCACAAGAGCATGACAGGCTTGCGCGATCGGGGCTTCCCGGACCACCTTCTGGACAACTTCATTTACGAGACGCCGATCCATGCCATCGACCTGACCCGTTCCCTGGCCGGCAGTTCCCCCATCGCCGAATTCCATGCCGTCGCCCGCAGGACCAATTCGCCTTTCGTCGACGTTTACGCCGCGCTCATCCGCTTCGAGAACGGGTGCGTGGCACAGCTCACGGCCAATTTCACGACGGATGCCCGGCTGGAGCGCTACGAAATCCACGGCAGGGACTGTTCGGCCTATCTGGAAGGCGTAAGGAATGCCGTGGTGCAACGCGACGGGCAGGAAACGGTTTTCGACGAGGTGGAGTCCGGCGGCACCGCCGAACAGGCCCGCTTCCTGGTCGACTGCATCAAGGAAGACCGGCCGGTTGGACTGCCCGCGGCGGGCCTGGACGAGGCCGTCGAGACGATGAAGCTGGCCGACCGCATCCGGGCGGAGTTGCGTGACTGATCGGTGCGGAGTGGCCGACCGCATCCGGGCGGAACTGCGGGACTGAGCCGAACCGGGTCGCGCGACTGAGCCTGCTTTCGGTTTCTTGACATCCGGGCGACCGCATGATAGGATGCTAAGGGAAGGCCGGCGACGGATTCCAGGTTCATGATAGGTCGTCGGCAACTTCTCAGTTTTTAGAAACCTCGTGACTTTCTGATCCAGTCCTGGATAGATACGCACTAAGCAACTCGGCGACGGGTAGCGGGGAGGAGCCATCCATGTCGTTTCCTGAATATAAGCACTTTATTGCCGTGCTCGTTGTAATTCCCATGTTGGCCATAGGCTGCGGCGAGGAGGTGGACACCGTGGACTCAGACGAGCGTTTGCTTTCCCTTGCCCGCGCGTCCCTCTCCCAGATCGAAGGAGAACTGGTTCTGGAAGGGCTGCAAGAGCCCGTCGAAGTAATCCGCGACCGGCACGGCATACCCCACATCTACGCGCACAATACGGATGACCTCTTCTTTGCGCAGGGCTACGTCATGGCCCAGGACCGCCTGTGGCAGATGGAGCTTTGGCGGCGGTGGCGGGAGGGCCGTCTCGCGGAGATCTTCGGACCGGAGGCCTTCGACTACGACGCCCGGACGCGGCTCATGATGTACCGGGGTCCCTTCGACGAGCGGGAGTGGACCAGCTACCACGCCGAGGGCGAGCGCATCTTCACGGCCTACGCGAACGGCGTCAACGCCTACATCGACACGCACGTGGACAATCTGCCGGTGGAGTTCAAGCTGACGGGCATCCGGCCCGGCCGGTGGACGAAGGAGACGGTGGTGCGGCGCTGGACCGGACTCTTCTTCCCGAGCGCGGGCAACGACGCCGGAGACGAGATCCGGCTGGCCCGGTCCGTGGCCGAGTTGGGGGTCGAGGAGGCGAATCGCCGCGCGGCGCCCCTGCCCTGGGATGATCTCGTGGTACCGGAGGGACTGGACGTGACCATCGTCCACGAAGATATCGTTGCCGCGATGCGGAAAGGGGAAGGTGACCCCCTGGTACCCGGCCGCCTGCCGCAACTCGAGCTCGTGGAACCGTATACGGGCCTGGTACCCCCGGACCGCCAAGCCGAGGCGCCCACGGAAGAGCAGCTGCTCGAGATCGGAAGCAACAACTGGGCCGTGAGCGGCGCCCTGTCCATCACGGGCCAGGTCATGGTCGTCAACGACCCCCACCGCCGCCTCGAGAACCCCTCGCTGCGGTACTATTCCCATCTGAACGCCCCGGGCTGGAACGTAATCGGGGCCAGCGAGCCGCCCTTCGTGGGCGTGACCGCCGGACACAACGACCGGGTCGCGTGGGGATACACCTTCGCGGGGGTCGACGTGAACGACGTGTACGTGGAGGAGCTTCACCCCGAGCAGCCCGACATGGTTCGGTGGCAGGGCGGATGGGAGCCCCTGCGGGTCATCACCGAGGAGATCCCGGTAAAGGGCGAAGAGCCCCGGGAAGTCGTGCTGAAGTACAGCCGCCACGGTCCCGTGTTTTATGAAGATCCGGAGAACGGGGTGGTCTATGCCGTGCGTTCCATCACCCACGAGCCGGGCACCGCGCCATACCTGGGGTGCTTCCGCATGGCCCAGGCCGAGAGCGCCGAGGACTTTTTCGAGCGGGCCATGTTCTGGAAGGTGCCGACGCACAACCTGGTTTTCGGCGACGTGGAGGGCAACATCGCCTTCCAGGTATCGGCCCTTACGCCGGACCGCGAAAGCTGGAACGGCCGGCTGCCGGTCCCTGGCGACGGGCGGTATGAATGGCAGGGTTTCAGAGAAGACCTGCCCCGGGAGTACAATCCCCAGCGCGGCTGGGTCGGTACGGCCAATAACGACTCGCACCCTCCGGACTACACGGGACGCCCGGTCATGTTCCTCTCCTCGAGAGGCGTCGAGTACTCCCGCATCGAGCGCATGAAGCAGCTGTTGCGGGCCAACCGGAAATACTCCATCGACGACCACAAGCGCATCCAGTTGGATGCCTATTCGTTGCGGGCCGAGGCCGATATTCCCTCGTTTCAGGGCTGGACGTCGGACGATGCGGAAGTCGAACGGGCCCGTGCGCTCGTAGCCGACTGGAACGGCGTCTTGAACCGCGACAGCGCCGGCGCGGCGGTCTGGTACCGCTGGCGGGGCGAGGCCGAATCCGCCGCCTACGACCCTGAGACACCCGAAGACGAACGCCAGTCCCTCGTGGAAGCCGGACTGCGCAGGACCGTGGACCGGCTGAAATCGGAACTGGGCGGGGACTGGGGTGAGTGGCGGTACGGTCGGCTGCAGAAAAGCCCCTTCACCCACCTCCTGTCCGATGCCTTCTCCCTGCCGGCCGTGGAGCGTTCAGGCGGCTTCGGCACCATCGCCGCCACGTCGGTGAGCTTCCGGCACATCCTGGATACGGAAGACTGGGACCGGTCGGTCTTCATCATCACGCCGGGCCAGTCGGGCCAACCGGAAAGCCCCTACTACGGCAGCCTGCTGGAGACCTGGGGGAACGACGAATACCTCCAGCTGGCGTTCAGCCGGGAGGCGGTGGAGGAACTCGCGGGGCACCGGCTCACCCTGTCTCCACGTTGAGCGGCGAGGACGATCGGCCGATATTGAAACTTTGTTGCCGAAGGGACGTTAGCTGAGTGGAGTACCGCGTACTGGGGAATACCGGGATCGAGGTCTCGTCTGTCGGTCTCGGCTGCTGGCCCATGGCGGGAATGGCCGGGGGAGCGAACTGGTCGGGTATCGACGACGAGGAGTCCATCGCCACCATTCAGCACGCGGAGTCCCTCGGCATCAATCTGCTCGACACGGCCAACGGGTACGGCGCCGGCCACAGCGAACGGATCATCGGCCGGGCGCTCCGCGGCAGGCGGGACCGTTACGTACTTGCGACCAAGGTCGCGCCCCGATCCGACGATCCTGACGAGCCTGTTAAGCAGTACATCGCCCGGAACTGCGAGGGCAGCCTGGAACGGCTGCAGACCGACTGTATCGACATCTACCAGTTGCACGGCGAACCGGACGAGGCCGACATGCCGGCGATCGTGGAGGCGTTGACCCGGCTGGTGGAAGAAGGCAAGATACGCTGTTTCGGCATCTCGACCTATGAAACGGAGGTCATGGAGGCCCTGATGGCGCTGGGGAACCTCGCGATGGCCCAGATCGGCTACAGCATCGTAAACCCGGTGGGCAAGCAGGGACTGCAGTTCGCGGAAGCGCATAACCTGGGTACGCTTATACGCGTGCCCCTGGCCCAGGGCGCCCTCACGGGGAAGTACTTCGATTCGCTGTCCCGGCTTCCCGGCTCGACACGAAAGACCGTCGCCACGAACGGTTCGACAATCCCGGGATACGGTCCGCGCTGAAGAAGTTGTCCGAATTGTCCTTCCTGGCCGAGGGCGGGAAACGTACCATGGTGCAGGCGGCGCTCCGGTTCGTGCTGGACACGCCGGGAGTGACTTCCGTGATACCCGGCGCGAAGGACCGCGCGCAGCTGGAAGAGAACGCGGGTGCCGACCGCGTGCCCCCGTTGACCGGCGACGAACGGTCGCGGGCCCTGACCATCGGTGGGGAGGCGAACTGGCCGATTCCGCCCTATACGAAGTGGACGTAATCAGCGCAACTATTTTGCTGTAATGGTGTATTCTTGAACTTGAAGTAATCGGAGGAAATTAATGCAGCGTTTGATGTTATGCCTTGTTTTAGTATACAGCGCCGGATGCGGCCGGGTGTTCCTGGGAGAAACGCAGAACGTGGAGATCAACGTGACGCCCGCCGACGCCCGGATCAAGATTCCGGATCGCATCGACCGGGAAACGAATCCCTTCACGATCGAATTGCCGCGCAACGAATCCCACCTGGTGGAGATCTCCAAGCCGGGCTACGAGACGAAGTGGATCGTCCTGCAAAAAACCAAGCTGCCCTCGGTGATCATCGCCGATATTCTGCTCACCCTAGGCATAGGTCTGTTCATCGACATTTACTGGGGAACCTGGGAAGGTCTCAAACCGTCGAGGTTGGACGTGACGCTGGAACCGGCCAGCGCGGACGGCGGTCCCGTCAAGGTCCCGCTCTTCCTTGCGGATTCCACCCTGGAAGTGCGTGACGGAACCGTCCGGATAAGGGTGCATGCCCTTAAGTGAAGCTGAGCCCGTCCGACACGGTCACATCCGGGCATGGACATGGAGCCCTGACCGCTACGATCTCGAGCGGACCACCCGGTATCTCAGAAAGAGCTCCTGTCCGACCCGCCGGGATTCCACCTGCCTGAGTCTACGGAAACGGTCGGCCGTGAAACCCGTACCATCCGCCGCCGTCGGCGCCTTTCGTCCGCCAATCACGACCGGGCAAAGCGTCAGGTAGACCTCGTCCACCAGCCCGGCTTCCCAGAAGGCCATGTTGACCTCGCCCCCGCCTTCCACGAGCAGGCGCGATATGCCCCGGTCGGACAGCAACCGGCAGAGTTCGACGAGATCCACGGAGATCCGGCCTGCCCGGACGACCTCCGCCTTCTCCTGAAAGGGCAGGATCCGTTCATCGGGTGTTTGATCCGTGGTCGCGATGATCCGTTCGACCTGGTCGTCCTTCCAGTACCTGCCTTCAGAGGGCAGCCGCATGGAACGGGACAGGACGATCGAGAGGGGATGGGGGGATTTGCCCGCGCGTATGCGTTCATCCCGCCGTTTTGCCGTCTGGACCCTGACGGGCGGATCTTCCGCACGGAGCGTACCGGCGCCGATGAGCACGGCATCGACGTCCGCCCTGATCTCGTCCATCAGCCTGCGGTCTATTCTACTCGTGAATCCGACAGGATCGCGGTTCTCCGTGGAGATCTTGCCATCCAGGCTCAGGGCGTAATTCAGCAGGATATATGGGCGTCGATCCGGGTTCATCAGCAGTACTTCCGCTCTCGTTCGGTTTCGGGGCTCAGCCCTTAAAATCGTCTTGACATGTAATCTGAACCAGTATATTATGCAAAGCGAAATTCATCAAGAGACAAAGACCGGATTCATCCCTTGAGATGGCATCCGGCAGAAGAAAGCGTCGCCGCAGCCGGTTTAAGTGTTCATTCCAGACTTGCGAGACGGCCATTCAACGTCAGTATCCCGCCACGTCAAGGTATACCGTTCCTGATCCGGTGGACTCGGCCGATATCCGGTCCAGCCCACTTGAGAGAGGCAGGATTTAGTGAAAGTAAGAGAAATCAAGCACGGGGACGTCACGGTGCTGGAATTGAGCGGCCGCATGGCCGAAGGACGGGATACCGACGCCCTGAGCGAACGCATCAACAGGCTGGCCGACAACGGTTCCAGGAAGATCATCTTCGATCTGAGCAAGGTATACTGGATCGACAGTTCAGGCCTGGGCCTACTCATTCGTGCGTATACCCGCATGCAGAAGGTCGGCGGCGATCTGAAACTCGCGCGCGTGAACCGCAGCGTCAGCAGCCTCCTGCAGATGACCAAGCTGACCACCGTGTTCGCCGTCCACGATTCACTGGAAGGCGCCATCGAAGCCTTCGGAACCTGAACCGGGCAAACTGATACCTGTCATGGCTGATCAGCACCCCGGCCGGGTCCAGGTCCATGGAAGCCGAACCGCCGAACTCGTGGCGGTAAGCCGCGCCCGGCACCTCCTCCGGCACGAACCTCCCTACATCTTCCACGATCCCTACGCGTTCCGTTTCCTGAGCAGGCGGTGGCAACGGATCCTCGGATCCAGGTTGCGCGACGCTTTCGTCTCCAGGATCGTGCTGCGAAGGCTCATGCCGATCACCACCCAACCACTGACACGGGCCCGTTTTACCGAAGACTGCCTGCTGGCGGCGATCGAAAACGGCGTGGACCAGTACGTCATACTCGGTTCCGGCTACGATACGTTCGCCCTGCGCCATCCGCAACTCGACGTGACCATCTACGAAATCGATCTCGCGTCCACAATCGCCCTGAAACGGGACCGGGCCGGGACGGCCGGACTGGCGTTGCCCGACAGCCTGCGATTAATCCCCATCGACTTTGAAAAAGACGACCTCGCAGAAAGACTGACCGCACATGGATTCGACCCTGGGAAACGGTCCTTCTTCAACTGGCTGGGCGTGACGTACTACCTGTCCCGGGATGCGATTCAAGACACGCTGAATCAAGTGGCCGGGATAACCAGTCCCGGTTCGGAGATCGTCTTCGACTACCTCGCCGAAACGAACAGCATTCCGGAGGAAGAACGCCCCCTGGCCATACGCATGAAGAACTATGTAGGCAAGTTGGGGGAACCCATGATCACGTCTTTCGACCCGGCCAGGGTGGAAACCGATTTCAACGCCCGTGGAAACTGGGACATCGTCCGCAACGATTCGCCGGCCGACCAGCAGAGACGGTACGTAGACGGACGCAGCGACGTGTACGCTCTGCCGCCCCTGTTCTGGTGCCTGCACCTGAGCAGGAAATGATGACCTGATCCGGGATCATTATGAACTTTTGTAACGCAAGCATAAATCCTTAAATTCCTTGACATAATGGGAATTCTTACATATACTTTTAATCCAATTTCTTGCACCGTGAAATACGTAAGAAATCATAAAAATCTCACACATACAGGGGGACTATCATGCCCAGAATGAGCACGTGCTCGTATGCTTTCATGGTATTCGGCTGGCTCTGCCTAGCCGGGATGCCCTGCTCCACCGCGTTCGCCGATCAACAGGAAGACGCGGAGCTGGATTCCCTCTACATGCTGCCCGTGATCGAAGCGGAGGCGGTCGTCGTCACCGGTACGGCGGTCCGGGGAACCCCGATCGAACTCCCCTATGCCGTCGCCCGCATCGACCGCGAAGCGCTGACCGAACAGGGGTCGCC
This sequence comes from Gemmatimonadota bacterium, assembly GCA_026706345.1. Taxonomy (NCBI): domain Bacteria; kingdom Pseudomonadati; phylum Gemmatimonadota; species Gemmatimonadota bacterium. The sequence continues at coordinate 17,287 of JAPOYX010000129.1, forward strand.
GTCCATGGTCGACCTGTTCAAGAACCTGAGTGCGAGCAACGGAGTCATCGGAGAGGCCAACAGCTGGTACAACGCGCAGTCGGGAGACATCCCGGAAACCGTGGCGAACGTCAACCTCCGCGGCCTTGGCGCTTCGCGCACCCTGGTGCTGCTCAACGGCCGCCGACAGACCTACGTTCCCGGCCGGCTCGTGGGGGGGCGGTTCGTCGACGTGAATGCCTTTCCCTCCGTCGCCATCGAACGGTTGGATATCCTGAAGGAAGGCGCGGGCGCCGTGTACGGATCGGATGCGATAGCGGGCGTCGCCAACTTTATCACGCGAAGCAGTTTCGAAGGGTTCGAGCTGGACGTATCCTATGACTATTTCGACTCCGCCGGAGACGCCCTGCTGGGCGGCATCTGGGGCGGTAGAGTCGGTGAGTCCAACCTGGTCGTATCCCTGGAACACAAGCGCCGCGGCAACCTGCGCGCCGAAGAGCGGGACTGGGCGCTGCGCCCCTTTCCAAACTACGGATGGGGCTGGTCCTGGTACGGCAATCCGGGGGCGTTCATCATACCGGACGGATTGCAGACGGATGAGAGCGTCCTGGCCGGGGAGCCTCGATTCGTGGATCCGGGCTGTTCAGGCCTGGGCGGGTACCAGGAAGACGCCAGTACCTGCCGCTTCCGCTACCAGCCTTGGGACAGCATCATCGAGAAACTTCAGCATACCAGGGGATTCGCCGAGTTGAACGGCTCATTCGGCGAGACGAACTATCACCTGGAAGCCCTCTACCACGACGCCCGGGTACCCGAATGGGAGACCACGCCGTCCTTTCCCCCTATCGCTTTCTATGACGGCGTACAGCAGGTGCGCGCCGACCACCCCGGACGCGTCGCCTTTGTAGCGGAAAACCCGACCTACACGAACGCCAAGGGGGTTACGCTGGACCTTACGGGAGACCAGCCCTGGTATTTCTTCGGCCGGCTGGTCGGCAATGCCGGTCCCGGACGCGTCCAGAGCCGGGAGTCCCGCACCCGCCGCCTCGCAGGCTCGCTCACGGGTCCGATCGGCGAGTCCAGCTTGAGCTATGACCTGGGTATTTCATACTCGGATACGAAGGGCACGGTACGCCAGCCCGCGGAGTACGCATACCGGAAATTCTTGGCTTTCCGCGGGTACGGCGGACCGAACTGCGGCGTCGCGGCCGTACTGGACCCGAACGCGCCTTCCGGTCTCGCACTCGGGACCATCCCCAGCGGCGTCTCTCCCGGAACCGGGAATTGCTCCTACTTCAACCCATTCAGCAACGGTATTCAGTTTTCGGCACAACCGGACGCTCCTTACACGGACAGCGCCAATCCGAGTTATCGGGCCGACTTGGCGCACAGCGCCGAGCTGATCGACTGGATCAACGAGAAAGTCGCCACAACCAGCGAGGCCAGCCTGCTGTCGATGGAAGCCATACTGAACGGCGTGATCAAAGAAGGCGTCGCCAGCTACGCCACGGGGTATCAGCTGCGCCGGGTCGATGTCTCCGCCGTGCCCAATGCGCCCGGCGACCTCTCCCGGAATCCCTGCCGCATACCGGGAGACACCAGCTGCGCGATCCAGACCGGGTCCTTTACCTTTACATCCGGGATCCATCCCTATGAAGCCAACCAGACGGTCCACACGGTATTCGCGGAACTGGCGCTCAAGCCCAACGCCTGGCTGGACAGCCAGGCGGCGCTTCATTTCGAGGATTACGGCTTCGCGAACAGCCTGGATCCCAAGATTTCGCTCAGGGCGCAGGTCAACGATTACCTGGCCCTGAGGGGCACGCTGCAGACCACGTTCCGAACGCCCTCGGTTGACGATCTGAACACGGACGTCGTCATCTACACGGATTACGTGGGACCGACGGACGCCTGGAAAGCCATCGAAAACCGCGGCGTCGAAGATCTCGAACCGGAAGAAGCGCTCACTTATAACCTGGGCGTCATCATCGAAAACGACACCGGTTTCGAAGTGACGGTGGACTACTGGAATTTCGATTTCAACAATCCCATCGGCGTCATCCCCCACTCCGCGCTGGCCGCGGCCTACGTGGACCCGTCGACCCGCGCCGCGGTGCAGGACCGGATCTACTGTCCCGGCAATCGAAACGACGGGAGCTGCGCCCCGGGCGACATGGAACGGATCCGAATCAATCACATCAACTGGCCCGGACTCAAGACCTCCGGAATCGACTGGCACATCGGTGGACGCCACGTGGTGGGCAGTGGCGCGATCGACGCCCACCTGGACGGGAGCTACACCCTGGACTATACCATCGAACCGCTCATGCACAACGGCGTGGAGATTGTCGCGGAAAACGAGGCCGTGGGATTCCTCAACGCGACCACTCCCCTCGCGCCGCCATTGCCTCCCCTGCGGCTGAACGCGTCCGTCGCATACCACTGGAGCGACTACAGCGCGATCGCCAGGGGACATTACATCTCGTCGTACGAGAACGGGGACTACTGGTTTGATACGGGGCCTTCGGGCGAAGACTGGACCCAGATCGACCCGTTCCTGACCTTCGACATGAACTTCCAGTGGCGGATACCCGATACCGGCGTGGTCGCCACCCTGTCCCTGTTCAACCTGGCCGACGCGGCGCCGCCGTATGTGAACCGGGAACTGGCCTTCGACGCGCTGACCCATGATCCGAAGGGACGCCGGATCAAGCTGGGGCTGACGTACCGGTTCAGGTAGGATGGATACGCGGAGCGTGTAAGACCGCTATACTTGCAGGAAGAAAACCGTTACTGAACAACAGGTGGGCGGGCCTTCGCGGGCTCGCCCATTGCTTGTTCAGGACCCGTGGTCCTGCTTCAGCCACCTGATGAAGGAAAGGGTCATCAGGACCAGCACGGCAATCAGGGGAATCGCCACGATCAGCGAGGCCGACTGTACCGCCCTCAGGCTCTCCGTCCCTCCGACGAACATCAGCGACAGCGACACGAAGCTGAGCATGACCGCCCAGAAGCACCGGTGCCACCGCGCCGGCTCCCGCACTTCGGCCTGTTCCCGGGTCGCCACCGACGCCAGGATATAGGACGCCGAATCCAGCGTGGTGGCGGCGAAGATGATGGCGAGGGTCACGAAAACCAGCAGGAGCGGCACGGCGAAGGGAAGTACCCGGTCTCCCACGGCGACGACTGTGGCGATGATCGCCTCCGGAGTCAGGTTGCGCGCGACCAGGCCGGTGAGGTCCTGCGATCCTTCCAGCTGCAGGAACAGGCTGGTGTTGCCGAGCACCGCGAAGAACATCCAGCAGCCCAGCGAGCCGCCGATGATCTCCGCGCCGATCAGTTCACGGATCGTCCGGCCCCTGGAGATCCGCGCCACGAACAGCCCCATGAACGGTGCGAAGGCGATCCACCACGCCCAGTAGAAAATGGTCCACTGTTCCGAGAACGTCCCGGCGGACGCCGGACCGGACTCTCCCGCAGCCGCCGAGATCATGGATTCCGCCTTGGCGACGGGTTCCAGGTAGAAGCTCATCTTGATGAAGTTCTGCACCAGCAGCCCGATGCTGTTGGTGAACGTGTCGATGATGAACAGCGTGGGACCGGCGAGGAAGACGAAGGCCAGCAGCGCGATGGTGAGCCAGAGGTTGAACCGGCTCAGCATGCGGATGCCCCGTTGCAGCCCGGTATAGACGCTGACGCCGAAGATGACGCCCAGGGTGCTCACCACCGCCGCGTCCAGCCAGAACCCCCTTTCCACGCCCAGCAGTTCCGACAGGCCCGCCGAAATCATGGGCGTGCTCAGGCCGATGGACGTCCCGACCCCTCCGAGCAGGCCGAACATGAACATCATGTCGATGAACTTGCCCGGCAGGCTCCGCGCGGCCCGCTCGCCGATCACGCCTTCGCAGGCCGCCGACATGCGCAGGATGGGCCGCCCGCGGTTCCAGAAGAGGTAGGCCAGGGGCAGCGTCGGGATGCAGTAAATGGCCCAGGCGGTGAATCCCCAGTGAAACAGTCCGTAGGTCGCCGCCCACTCCGTGGCCGCCCTGGATCGCGGTTCGAGCCCGAAGGGCGGGTTCGTGTAGTAGTATACCCACTCGATGGTGCCCCAGTAGAGGACGCTGGCGCCGATGCCGGCGCAGAAGATCATGGCGATCCAGCTGACCAGGGAGAATTCGGGCCTGGCGTCGGGTCCGCCGAACCGCACGTTGCCGTATTTGCCGAGGGCGTAGTAGACGAGGAGCGCGAAGGCGGCGATCGTGAACCAGAGATAGGCCCACCCCAGGACCCGGGTCAGCCAGCCGAAGGCCGCGCTCAACAGGGCTTCCCCCTCGACGGGAAACAATACCAGGGGTACCGATACGCCTGTGATGAGCGGCAACGCGACCCAGAAGATCACCCGGTCGACTCTGGGTCCGTGCATGTTGTCCTCTCCGATCGGGATATGCGGGCGGGATGCCCGCCTCGACGCTCAATACGGGATGTTCGTCCCGACGCTCAATGCGGGCCCGCGCCGACGCTCAATGCGGGATGTTCAATTCGTGCATGCGCCTGTGGATGGCTTCGCGCGCCTGCCGGTACGGCGCTTCGAGGAACGCTTCGTGATCGTCCCCTCCGTGATGGTGGGTGGTCGTACCCGGCTTATGCTGCCAGCTGCGGCGCTTGATGTAGGACAGGCCGCCTTCGATCAAGCTCAGCATGTACTGGGCGTTTTCCAGGTCGAACAGCCAGTAGGGCCCGCCGCAGGCCACGTATACCGGCGAAGTGTGGGCCATGATGCCCCGGCGCCAGCCGTCGTGATGCGGTATGCTCGTGTAGTTCGGCCCGGCGCACCGCGCCGCCAGCCATGTATGGCCTTCGATCTTGAGGGAAGTCTTCAGCGACAGGCTGCGGGTGCCCTTGTGTTCCTCGGTCGAGGCGACCACCCGGCCCTGCTGCACGATCTCCAGCGTATGAATGGGGAGCGTCGAATCCGCCGACGCCTCGATCTCGACCGCCCCGCCGTTCCCGGGCAGATTCGCCGTGTCGCCGACCGGCTGGCCGTTCACCGTGAACCGGATGATGGGCCCCGCGCTCAGGAAGGTATTGCCGCCGCGCAGCGCCTTGCACCAGTTGTCGTAGGTAAAGGGCTCGTCCGGCGGGATGTAGGCATAGGTCCGGTAGATCCCCACCGGTACGTCGCTGGACATCTTGTCCGTCCCGCCCGCAAGGGGCAGCCTGTAGCCGCAGTTCAGGTACCGGTAGTACTCCAGATGGTTGTACTCGCTGTGGACCAGCATCTCCACGGCGTCGGCGCGGTCCGTGGCGATGAGCACCGCCGGTTCGCAGTTGGGATTGGGGATATGGGGGATCACGACTGTTCCGCCCTGCGCATGGCACGCGTCGGCCCAGTACGACAGGGTGGTTTCCAGGTTGCCGCCCAGTTCGGCTTCACCCGGACCGTCCGAGCACCACGGCATGACCGGTTCCTTCAGGCCCAGGAGCGACAGGTGGCCCAGGATGTGCTGCCGGTTCTCCTGCGTGGCGTATACAATCGTATCGCCATCCGGCGCCACGTTCGCCGATCCGGTGAACTCCTCCGTGTTCGTGAAAAGGCCGCCCCATTGGGAGAGCAGAAGATTGACCACGTTCAGGTCTTCTCCGCGGGCCTCGAGCTGGGCGCCCTGGGTGGAGAGGAAATGCACGTGGGTGTCGCCGCTGAAGTACCGCTGAGCGTTCAGATCGGCCCACCGCTTCAGCCGAAGGGTCAGCTCGCGCTGCCCGGGTTCGATCGTGACGCGCTGGCGAATCGGCTCGTACTCGAAGCCGCGGGCCACGTCCACGTGCACCTCGCCCCGGGGCAGCCAGCCCTGGCACTTTCCGTCGATGTAGGCGTAGGACATCTGTCCCAGCCGGACATCGCCGCCCACGTCCACGTGCCACGTGTCCAGGTTCGAATTCACGTGGGCGTGGTGGCCGTGAGGCGCGTAGGGAACGCCCTTCGCCGAGCGGAAGTGGACGCGGCACGGGACGGGAAGGCCCGTATCGTCGTCCAGCACCGTGGTATGCACCCAGTTCCGGCCCGTATCGACGACCTCGAATCGCACCCGGGGCGTCTCCACGGCCTCGTTCGCTTCCAGCTCGCCCCAGTTGGCCGACCCGACCTCCTCGCCGTCCTGTTTCACGGTCACCGTGGCCGACGGCGTACCGGCCACGGCCACGTGGGCGGGACTCGAGCGTGTGTTGTCCGCCTGCCCCCAGCCCCGGTGGGAGTCGTTCATGAACGCTTCGTCCACCTGCCCGGGCAACGGATAGGCGTAGGTCGCGTAACCCCGGTCCACCTCCACGTCCAGGCTGAAGGGCTTCCCGGCGTCTTCCGGGTCCTTTAACTCGATCTGGACGTCCCGGGCGGCCCACCGGCAGATCGGATCCTCGTCGACATGCCCCAGGGTGATGGCGGCCACGACGAAAGGCGGGCCTTCCGGTATGATTTCGATGGATTGGATTTTACGGTCGGGGCGGGGATTGCGCCAGGCCCAGAGGTAGTACCCCAGAGGCCATCCCTGCTCGGCTTCCGTCTGCCGGCGGCCAGCGTCGTTCCAATCGCCGCCCGACCGGTCGTAGGTCGTCGGCTTCTGGTCGGGAACGCACAGGAAGGGATACTGTCCCCAGGGCAGCGGCATGTAGCCGATCTCGAACCGCTCGCGTATCGTCACCGATTCGTCCTGCCCGTCGTCCCAGGTGAAGCGGTACGCGGCCACGGGAATAGCGATCGGTCCGCCGGCCATGATCTCCGACCGGATCACCGCGTGGGCGAAGATCACGTTGACCGCGGAACTGCCGATTGGTATCTCGACGGGATCGACCGGACAGCCCACCTGTGAACCGAAGCCGATGAAGCAGTCGGAATCCGCGGCTCCGTCGCCGATCTGAAACGGCAGGCCGTAAAAGGTCTGCGATCCGAGCGACGGGTCCGCTATGGAATCGTAGACTTGCCGATTCGTGTTGTAGCTGGAAGTGAGATCCAGCGGTTGATAGTCCGGCATGGGGCCTCGCGCACCGGTTACGCAACCGGCTACATCGTCAGGCGTGCAAGGTTACAGTACGTCTTCGTGCAGGCTACCGAAACGTCAGGCGTGCAGGCTTTCCACAGCGGCATCTACATCATCGTAGGTCTTGAAGACGGTGTGAAGCCTGGTAATCCGGAACAGATGATCCAGGCGGTCGTTCACGCCCGTAAGCGCCATCTCTCCTGATCTGGATCTGATCTTCTTCATGGCGGCGATCAGCGAACCCAGTCCCGAACTGTTCATGATGGGCACGCCAGCCAGATCGGTAACGAAGCGCGTGCAGCCGCGGGTCAGGGCCTCGTCGATCATGCGGTCCAGTTCGATGCTGTCGTCCTCTTCCCACAACCTGCCCTCGATACGCAGTACGGCGATCTCGTTTTCCAGTGAAACGTCAATATTCATACCCACCTCTATGCTCCGGCCACACCGCCGCGGCAGCACGCGGCCCACACCGGAAGGACTGACTCTCGGATCCAGTTCGGGTGTCTAGCGCTGTTTCAGCCGGCGATCAGCGCCTCGATGGCGCCCTTGATCTCCTCGTACTCGGGAAACCGGTCCGTTTCCAGCTTGGAAAAGACCTGCTCGTCATCGACAGTTACCTCGAACTTGCCCCCACCGGAGGGCACGAGCTGCAACTGCCCTATGTCGTGTTTGTAGTACTCCAGCAGCTTCACCGCCAGCCCGGCGGCGTCTTTTTCATAGCTTCAGTCGGCGCAGTAGACGATACGTACAATCACCGTTTCCTCCTTGAACGAATGAGCCGCCTTCAAGTCGTCATTACGTTACTAAGAATAAATAAACGCTCAACGTGCGCAATGGCAAGGAATCTAAAACCGCACTTCCGGGAGATCGGTCCGTCCACCATTCAAGCCGTGCGACGGGACCGGAAAACTATACATTGCCGCTTGACAAGACCTGCCGATAACGGTATTCTCAAGAACGAGGAGGTGATTTACATGCTCGGAAGTTTCGGCACGACAGAACTGATTATCATTCTCGTGATCGTCATGGTTCTCTTCGGTGCGAAGAAGCTCCCTGAGTTGGCTAAGGGCCTGGGCCAGGGAATCAACGAGTTCAAGAAAGCACAGAAGAAAGAACCTGCCGAAGAGAATCAGAATACCTCGGGTACGTCCGCCTCCAAGGACGCCTGACGCTTGTGGTAACGAGTTGCAGGCAATCGGAAGAGTTCGCGCTGTCGCAGGATTCGTGGTACGGGATCCCCACCGCCGGGTGGTTGCGCCAGCCAATCATGCGTGGCCGCGGACACCTCGCCAGACCCTTCCGATCCCACCTGCGGATACGGGAAACGACAAACCCCGAGACCCCTTGCCTGGACCAATCGCTCGTTTGCCCGGTCTGAAGAACTCCCGGGCGGCAATCCGCGCGGCCTTCTCCGGGAAACTGCGCCAGACACCGCGCAATTTCTCTTCTGACTTTGCCTCCCTTTTTTTAAAAAAAGCGCAGTATCCCCCAACCAAGTCGATACATGCGCGGTCTCATTAACAGCAGGCGACCTGTTCATGTACCGCGCTACCAGGTGACCGTCGTGGAAACCGCCCGGAAACTCGACAGCCGAATCGAACCGGCCCACCAGGAAGGCGACATGGAATTTGATGCGGCAAGAGGTCGTACGGACCTGGACGACCGCGCGTTGATTCTCCAGGCCAGGGGCGGCGACATGAGGGCCCTGGAAAAACTCGTCTACCGGTATGACGAGAAGGTGCTGTCCATGGCCGTGTCCTTCGTGGGGAACATGGACGACGCGAAGGATGTTTACCAGGAAGTGTTCATACGGGTATTCAAGGCGCTGCCCAAATTCGAATTCAGAAGCCGGTTCTCCACCTACCTGTACCGGATCGTTACCAATGTCTGCCTCACGCACAGAACCAAGCACGGGAAGAACCGCTTCGTGTCCATCGAAGAAAACGCCGCGGAAGACACCGGGCATGGCCGAAACGGCGTTTTACCGATTGCTCCCGACCAGACGGACGCCGCGGCCATCAACAACGAGCTCTCGGCGCGTATCCGGGCGGCCGTCGGCGCCCTTTCTCCCCGGCAGCGCACCGTGTTCGTCCTGCGGCACCACGAAGGATTCAAATTGAGAGAAATCGCCGGGATCATCGAATGCACCGAAGGCGCAGTGAAGAAGTACCTGTTCGATGCCACCCGAAGGCTGCGCGAACAACTAAAGGATATAGCGTCATGAAAGAGGATAAGAGCCAGTCTCACGAGAAATGGGAGGAATGGCTGGAACTCTCCCAGTACGGTGAATTGTCCGCCACGGATCAGCGGCAGCTGGACGATCATCTCGCATCCTGTGACCGGTGCCGGGCGTTTCGGGCCCGCCTGGAAGATTTCAGGCTCATGATAGAAGACGCCACTCCTCCCCGGCCTGGAGCAGCCGACCTTCGGGAGGCCCGCGGTAACCTGTGGTCCGCGGTGACGCTGAGCCGCCCGGAATCCAGTTCCACTAAGGAGTGGATAGATCGCTTTCTCGATGGCCTGCAACGGCTTACGTTCACCGCATATCCTTCCTGGCGCTCCGTGCTCGGCGGCGCAATGCTGTTGTTCGTCGGCTTGGTGGCAGGCTACTATCTGGCCATTCAAGGAGACCGTACCATCGGATTCGCGGGGCCGGGCATAGACCAGACGGACCTGTTGAACAACGACGACGTGGCCATATCCAATGTCCGGTTCGTGGATTCGGACGTTTCCGACGGCACGCTGGGACTCCGGTTCGAAGCCGTCCGTCCCGTACAGATCATGGGACCGGTCGACGATCCGGATATACAACGCGTACTCACCTTTGCCGTGCTCAATGAGCAGAACCCCGGCGTCAGGCTTCGGGCGGTGAACGCCGTGAGTGCTTCCGAACGCCTTCATTCGGATCACGAGATCAGAGACGCCCTCGTCACCGCCCTGAAAACCGATTCGAACGCCGGGGTCCGCGGCGAGGCGTTCAACGCGCTCTCCCGGTATCCCTTCGACGGGGAAATCAGGGACGCCATGATCCATACGCTGGTCTTCGACGAAAACCCGGCCCTCAGAATTAACGCGATCAACCGGCTGCAGGAGCAGGTGCCGGCCCCATTCGACGAGAACCTGGAAAGGGTTCTCAGGACCAGGATGGTTCTCGACGAGAACGCATATATCCGTACGAAAGCAAGGACCGTACTGGGCAACCTGTCCGCACCGTAACGGGAAGCGGCCTACAGAGGAGTATCAATCATGAGACTGCTGATCTGTACTTTCGGCGTCTTGCTGTTTGCGCAGCAAGCCCTGGCGTTCACGGAGGATCAGAACCGAGCTACGGGGAACCGGTCGGAGACCTTCCAGGTGGAAAGGGACGGACGGCTCGACCTGAACACCCGGGCGGGCGATATCACGATCTCCACGTGGAATAAAAGCGAAGCGGTCGTTACCGTACAGGGAATCCCTTCACGCAGCGCTCATGATCTCAGGATACGTTACGAAGGAGGCATTCTGCGCGTAGATTACGACCCGAGATCTTCTAGATACACGATAAACCGAAGAAACGGGCTGCGTTTCAAGATCGACCTGCCCGCGGCGTTCGACCTGGACCTGCGTACCGGCGGTGGCGATATCGAAGTGGTGGGCGACCTGACCGGCGACGTGAGGAGTCATACTTCCGGCGGCGACGTTACGCTCCGGGATATCGGCGGTGAAGTGGAGTTGTCCACCTCCGGCGGAGACATCCGGGTGGGCACGGTTGGCGGCGACGTTCACCTGCAGACGTCGGGCGGCGACATCCGGGTCAAGAAGGCGTCGGCCGATTTGGACGTCCAGACTTCGGGCGGCGATATCCGGATCGGCCAGGTCGGCAATACGCTGGAAGCCCAGACTTCCGGTGGGGACATCACCATTGAGTACGTAGGCGGCAAAGCCCGGATCACGACCTCCGGCGGCGATATCGAGATCGGCGAACTTTCCGGAAACGCCCGAATCACCACGGCCGGCGGCGACATCGAGCTGCGCAACGCGAAGGGTGAATTGCAGGTGAAAACCGCCGGGGGCGAGTTGGAGCTTCTGAACGTAACGGGGTCGATCGACGCCCGTACCGCGGGCGGCGATGTCCTGGCCGAAATCATCCCGGAAGGTACCAAGGACAGCTCGCTCATCTCGGCAGGCGGCGACATCGTACTCTACGTGGACCCGAAGGCCAAGGCGACCATCGAAGCCCGGATCCACGTCGAGACGTGGTTTGGCTTTGGCCGAGGGGCTGAGGTCATTGGTCCCGGTGGAGACCCCCAGGCTGTCTTTTCACCGAGGTTCGAAACCATCGAACTCGATCAACCGGTCACGGAGATCGACGAGGAAAAGTTGAAGGAGATTATTGAAAAGATCACAAAGAACATAGAAGTAGCGGTTTCGCGTAGCATGGACCGGGCAGAGATGTCAGCTGAAGAACTGCAACGGATGTTGAAAGAGGCCCAACGGGAATTGCAGGCTGCCCAAAGGGAGTTGCAGGCTGCCCAGCGGGAATCCTTAAATAAACGAATAAAGTCGTTTATAGAAACCCCGGATATCCCTGCTCCTAACACCGCCGATGATAGTTCGCTGCGGTACAAGATCAGGTCCGATTTCGAAGCGGAGCGCAAACATGTAAACGGGAAAAAGGGGGAGATCAGTGCAACGTATAGGCTCAACGGCGGGGGAAACAGGATCTGGCTGGAAACCAGCGAAGGCAACATAGAGATCCGCGAACTGAATAACTGAATATCAAGTGAAACCACTCGCGGGTCGTCAGTCCTTTATACAGTCTCCCGAATAACCCGCTCCGCCGCGGCGACGCCCGCACCGGAATCGAATTCGTACCCGAGTTGGCTTAGGCCGTGCTCGAGGGCTGTAAGGGCGACGATCATGTCCGACGGAGCCACGTTGTAGCCCAGATGGGCGATGCGAATGTACTTGCCCCTGTAGTGATCCATCCCGTTGGCGATGGTCACGCCGCACTCCTGCCTGATCGTCTTCAGCAAATCTGAACCGTCGATTCCCGTCGGCATGACAACCGAGGTCAGCACGTTGGACGGCCTGCGCGCGAAGAGATCCAGGCCGAGGGCCGCGACGCCCGCGCGGGTCACCAGGGCGTTTCGCTCGTGAATCCGGTAGATTTCCTCCAGGCCGAGTTCCGTCATCATCCTCAGCGACTCGGCCAGTCCCATAAGCAGCGATACGGCCGGCGTATAGGGCGTCAGTCCCTTCGCGAACGAATCGCGGGCCCGTTTCAGGTTCAGATAGTAGGAAGGTTGTCGATTGCCTTCGATACGCTGCCACGCCCGCTTGCTGACGCTGATGAACGAAAGCCCGGGCGGGATCATGAGCGCCTTCTGCGATCCGGTGAGGGCTATGTCGACGTGCCAGTCGTCCGTCCTGAGCTCGTTGGCGCCCAGGCCGCTGATCGCGTCGACGATAAAGTAGCAGCCGTGGTTGCGGGCGACGTGGCCCAGCGCTTCGATATCGTGGAGCACCCCCGTGGACGTTTCGCTGTGGGTGGCCAGCACGGCCTCGAAAGGTCCCTCTTCCCCCAGGACACGGTCGATTTCATCCGGATCCGCCGCCCTGCCCCACTCCACCTCGAATGGCAGCGCGTCCAGACCGAAGGTCTCGCACAGTTCAACCCATCTTCCGCCGAACTTCCCTCCGCTCACCGCAAGCACCCGGTCTCCCGGGGACAGCAGGTTGACGACCGCGGCCTCCATGGCGCCGCTGCCGGATGCCGTGAGCACGAGCACGTCGTTCTCCGTTTGAAAGACATGCTGAAGGTCCGCCGTGACCCGCCTGAGCAGATCGCTGAATTCGCTGGAACGGTGGGTGAGGATCGGTTCCGACATCTTCTGGACGACACGATCGGGAACCGGCGTGGGTCCGGGAGCGAAGTTGGTTGCCTTCACGCGATCTCCATTAGAGTGCGGTATATGTGGGGCTGGAGCGCGGCCAGGGGAGGTTAGAGCGCAGTCAACGCGATCCGGGCATCCCGGGCATAAGGCGTGGATTCGTAGGTTTCGACGACGCGGTCGTAAAGGGCCCTGGCCTGGTCCTTCTGTTCCGCGGCCGTGTAACACCTCGCGGCGTCGAGCAGAAAACCCGGGGCAAGGTAGCTGTCCGGGGCTTCCTCCGCCAGGTCGAGGTACTGACGGGCCGCCTCCCCGTACTTCTCCTCCTCTTCGTCGCAGGCGGCAAGGCCCGAACGGGCGGTCACCTCGTACATGGCGTCCTCGCCTCCGTATTCGTCCAGGTACGCTTGATAGTTCATACGCGCCTTTTCGAAGTCGCCCGTCTGGAAACAGGCATTGGCCAGTTCAATCGTCGCCTCGGGCGCAAGGGCGGTCCCGCCGAACTCGTTCACGACCCGCTCGAATATGGGAATGGCGTCTTCATAGCGGTTGTCGTCCATGGCCGTCTGGCCCGGCGCGAACACCCTGCCCGCCTCGACCAGGTCGCCGACCTGCTTGTTTGACCAGTAATACCAGCCTGCCACCAGGGCAACCACCAGAACGACGGCCGCGGCAAGCGATTTCCAATGTTTATCGATCTCGTTGCTTAATTCATACAGCCACAGTATGAATCGGTCTTCCTTCATCTCACGACGGCTGATGCGCCGTCTCGTTCTTGCCATCGAACCGTTCCTCCAAGATGTTCGTTGCGTAAAGCCGCAGGTTGAAATCCGGTGCAACCCGCACTGGTCAAACTTCGTAACCCGCGCTGGTCAAACGTCGAGAATCACGCTGCTTAAACGTCGAAACGACAGGGTTCCGACCTTGTTGCAAAGCCTAGAACATATAAGAGAATCAGGGCTTTTCGTCAAGGGGTTTCTAAGGAGTTTTAACTTGACAACAGGTGCCTTTGGCTTATTTTACGAGGCACAAGTTGGGTTTTTGAACACGACGAAATCCAGCCGGTTTCGTGAAGGGTATATCACGTCCTGCGCGGGATGTCCGCGTTTAATAAGGAGACGGTCGATGAAACTGTCGGGTGCTGAAATTGTCATAGAGTGTCTTAAGAAAGAAGGGGTCGATGTCGTTTTCGGATATCCCGGCGGCGTGGTGATCCCGACTTATGACGTAATTCAGCGCACCACCGGCCTGAAGCATATCCTCGTGCGCCACGAGCAGGGCGCGACCCACATGGCGGACGGCTATGCGCGGGCGACCGGCAAGCCCGGCGTGGTCCTCGTCTCCTCCGGCCCGGGTGCCACCAACACGGTAACCGGCATCGCGACCGCGTACATGGATTCGATCCCGATGATCGTGATCACGGGACAGGTACCGGTACACCTGATCGGCAACGACGCCTTCCAGGAGTCGGACACTGTGGGCATCACCCGGCCGATCACGAAACACAACTTCCTGATCAAGGAAACCGAAGACATCGCGCAGGTGTTCGCCGAAGCGTTCCATATTGCGACCACGGGGAGGCCCGGCCCCGTCCTGATCGACGTGCCCAAGGACGTCCAGATCGGGGAAGCCGAGTTCGCCTACCCGGAACGGCCGGACATCCGCGGATACAAGCCCCGGACCGAAGGACATCCGAAGCAGATCCGCAAGGCGGCGGAGATGCTCACCTCGGCCAGGAAACCGGTGATCTACGTCGGCGGCGGCGCGATCATCTCCGAGGCGTCGGAGGAAATCCGTACGCTGGCCCGCAAGCTCAACGCGCCGGTGACCACGACGCTGATGGGACTCGGCGCCTACCCGGAAAGCGATCCGCTTTCGCTCAAGATGCTCGGCATGCACGGCACCTGGTATGCGAATACCGCCGTGATGATGTGCGACCTGCTGGTCTGCATCGGCGCCCGCTTCGACGACCGGGTGACCGGCAAGCTGGAGGAGTTTTCGCCCAATTCGAAGAAGATCCACATCGACATCGATCCGTCGTCCCTCAACAAGAACGTGCGGGTGGACCTCCCCATAGTGGGCGACGTTAAGCGGGTGCTGCAGCAGTTGGTTCCCCTGGTGGAACGGGCCGATACGGCCGAGTGGCTCCAGCAGATCGAGGAATGGAAGCGCGACCACCCGCTGACCTACGCGAACACGATCGGGCTCCACGAAGAAGGCCTGGAGGGCGTCGACCGGGAGACCGTCGAGAAGGAGACGGATCACCTGCCGCTTTGCGCCCAGTACGCCATCGAGCGGATCGGGCAGCTCACGAAGGGTGAGGCTTACGTGGTCACCGACGTCGGCCAGCACCAGATGTGGGCGGCCCAGTGGTACGGCTTTTCCAACCCAAGATCGATGATCACCTCCGGCGGGCTCGGTACCATGGGCTTCGGACTGCCCGCGGCGATCGGCGCCCAGTTCGCCTTTCCCGACCGTGAGGTCATCGTGTTTTCCGGCGACGGCAGCATCCAGATGAACATCCAGGAAATGGCCACGGCCGTGGCCTGCGGACTGCCCATCAAGATCGTGCTGCTGAACAACGGCTACCTCGGCATGGTGCGCCAGTGGCAGGAGCTGTTTTACGCACAGCGTTACTCGGAGGTGGACCTGCGTGATTCCAACCCGGATTTCGTGAAACTGGCGGAGGCCTACGGCGCCGTGGGAATCAGGGTCTTTAAGGATGAGGACGTGGAAGGCGCCTGGCTCGAGGCCAGTAAGGTCAAGGACCGGCCCGTGATGCTCGACATGGTAATCGCCGAAGAAGGCAACGTGTATCCCATGATCCCCGCTGGGGCGGCGTCCCACGAGATGATCGAGGAATAGCAGAAGCATAACCGAGGAATAAGAGGCCGGGAGGATGAGAACGATCCCGGCAAGGAGCGGATTGTACCATGGCACGCCATACCATATCCATGGTGGTTGAAAACCGGTTCGGGGTCCTGGCCCGCATCTCCGGGCTGTTCAGCGGACGGGGTTTCAACATCGACAGCATCGCCGTCGGCGAAGCCGCCGAACCCGGCACGGCGCGTATGACCATCGTCTCGCAGGGCGACGAGATGATCATCGAACAGATCATCAAGCAGTTGAACCGGCTGGTGGACGTGATCCGGGTGGTGGACCTGACCGGCGAGAACTACATCAACCGCGAACTCGCCCTGATCAAGGTCAACGCCAACCAGTCCACGCGGCAGGAACTCGTGCAGATCGCGGACATCTTCAAGGCGAAAATCGTCGACATCAACCAGAAGACGATCATGCTGGAAGCCACGGGCAACGAGGACAAGATCGACGCCATCATCAGCATGGTGCGGCCCTTCGGCGTGCGGGAAATCGCACGGACCGGCCGGGTGGCGCTGGCCCGTGAATCGGCAAGCAAGGATACGCCGTCACCGGAAGCCCCTCTTCCCGTCTGGGAGAAGGAACGCAAGAAGATCACCGCCGACCTGGCCTGAAC
>JAPOYX010000130.1 GCA_026706345.1 Gemmatimonadota bacterium
GTTCTGCTTGCAGCCGCGGAAAGGGACTTTCACGCTCTTCGAGGCATGCAAGATATTACGGTCTTCGCCGACGAAATTTTCGGTTTTCACGTTCAGCAGGCTGCAGAGAAACTGTTCAAGGCTTGGCTTGCGTTGCTTGGTGAGACGTATCCACCTACGCATGATCTGGCCATGCTGGTTGAAATGGTTAAAGCCCAGGAAGCTGCCGTTTTGGAATTTGACATCCTCGTGGAATACACCTCTTTTGCTGTTCAATTTCGCTACGGACCAAGTGATCAAGGAACCTCCCCACTCAACCGATCCTTGGCAGTCCGGCACGTAGAAGCTCTGCTGAATTTGGTTCGGAGCCGGCTTTTGGATTCATAATCACGCCACCCCGGCCGTGTAGGTTACTCCCACCACCTAGTCCGCAGCATTCGCCGCCTGGATCGCCGCGTGGATGTACCCGTAGGCATAGGCGAATCCCACCTGGCCCGCTTCGGGCCCCGAAATGCCGGGCACGTGGTCCGGCATGATCATGTACTCGTACCCCACTTCCTTGTAGGTGCGCATCGCCTTCAGCATGTCGACGTCGCCCTCGTCGGGGAACACCTCCACGAAGTTGTTCAGCCGTCCCTTGATATTCCGGAAATGGACGTTGAAGATCTTCTTCCTGGTGCCGAAGTAGCGGATCACGTCGAAGATCTCCTCGGAGGGATTCTCCAGGCTTTCCGACATGCAGCCCTGGCAGAAATTCAGCCCGTTGTATGGACTGTCGTACAGGTCGATGAGTTTCTTAAAGCCGTCCGACATGCCCAGCACGCGGGCGACGCCGCGGTAGGTTCTTCCGTGCCCGATGCCCGGGTCCGACGGGTGGCACGCCATCTGGACCTTGTATTCCTCGGCCACGGGAATGATCGTCTTCAGCCAGTGATCGATGCGCTCCCACATCTCGTCCTCGTCGGCGGGACCGCCTTCGAATTCGGGCCGGGCCTGGTCCAGCTTGTCGTAGTCGAAGGACGACAGCTTCGCGCCGCCGCGGCCGTATTTGGGCTCGGTACGCAGGTGACCCAGCAGGGTGATGTTGTAGTTCAGTCCCCGCAACCCGGCCTCGGAGGCCATGCGCACGGTCTCGCACATGCGGTCCAGCGCGCGGTCCCGCGCATCGCTCTTCCCTAGGAAGATGGCGCCGGCTTCGTTGTCGAAGGCGCTGGAGGAGCCCAGGGGGATATGGATCATCTCGAGGTTGATTCCGTACCGGTCGAACCGTTCGCGCTGGGCTTTCAGCAGGTCGGCCGTCCACTCGGCCCAGGGCTCCTCCGGCGTCTGGTCCACGTTGAATACGCCGAGTTGGGCCAGGACCTCGATATCCGTATCGTTGCGGCACCGGGTCTGCGTTCCGATGTACATGTATAGCCTCCATGGTTCGGTGATCAGGTCGCTTCTTCGGGTTCTTCCTGCATGGTCTTGCCGAAAATACGCACGCGCTTGCCGGCGAGCAGGTCCCTCAGCTTGCTCCGGATGGCCCAGAGACACGCGAGAGACGGGACCACCATCAGCGCCGTGATGATGAAAAAGGTCCCCCAGTCGCCATCGAGCCAGTCGACCATCTCGCCGGAGGACGCCGCGAAGAGGGTTCGCCCCGCCGTTCCGATCGAAGCCAGCAGCGCGTATTGCGTGGCCGTATAGGTCCGGTCGACGAGCATCGAGATAAAGGCGACGAATATGACCGTCGCGAAGGCGCCCGTAATGTCGTCCGCCACGACGGCGGTCGCGAACATCAACTCGGACTTGCCCGTCCAGGCCAGTGTGGCGAACAGCAGATTGGTGGCCGCCATGGCGATCCCGGCCGCGAACATGGCCGGCACCAGTCCGACCCGAATGGCGAAGAACCCGCCCAGCACGGTGAAGGCCACGGTGACGACCCATCCCAGTCCCTTGGAGTAGAGGGCGATGTCCGACAGGGTGAATCCGATCTCCCTGTAGAAGATGAGGGACATGCGGCCCAGGAACGCTTCGCCGATCTTGAACAGGAAGACGAATCCGAGCACGGCGGCGGCGATGGCGAATCCGTTGCGCCGGAAGAAGCTCGTCAACGGATTGGCCACGGTGCCCGCGAACCAGGCGACAACGCGCCCGAATCCACTCGGCAGCGCCAGGCCGGAGGCAATTCGTTCGTCGTCCTCGGCCTGTGCCGCGATGCGATCGGCGGCGTTGGTCTCCCGGACGAAGGCGAGGCCGATGTTGCAGAGCATGACCACTGCTCCGAGACAGAGAAAGGTGGTCTGCCAGTAGTCTTCGACGCCGGCGTTCTGCAGGGCTTGCGCGGTCTCCAGGGCGATCACGCCGCCGAGTTTGAAACCCGTCCACCACCCGACGACGGCCGTGGCCGCGCCGGCGGCCATGGATTCCGATTCCGACGTGCCGATCTGCTCGATGCGCAACGCGTCGATCGCAATGTCCTGGGTGGCGGACGCGATGGCTATGACGAGTCCGATGGCTACGACCACGCTGAGGTCCGCCGTCGGTTGGGCGAGACTCCAGAGCACCAGGCAAGCCAGGATGACGGCCTGGAGCGTAACGATCCAGGCCCGCCGGTGGCCGAGCCATCCGGTCAGCAGTGGCAACCGTATGCGGTCGATCAGCGGCGCCCAGAGGAAGTTGAAGGCGTACACGCCGAAGATCAGGCTGGCCCAGCCTATGGCCGTGCGGGAAAGCCCGTCTTCTTTCAACCAGAGATTGAGGCAGCTGCCGATGAGCACCCAGGGGAATCCGCTGATGATCCCGAGCAGCAGAATGCGGGCCATGCGGCGCTCGAAGTAGATCGACAGCGATTCCCTGAAGCTTCGCAAGGTGTCTCCCCGGTTGCGGTTCGTGCCCGATCCGGCCGTGGTTGGGATGGGGTGTTGAAGACGACGGGAATGTACGCACCCCCACAGGCATCGTCAATTGAATTGCAGGGGGCCGGACCATCGTCTGCCGCCGCCCCGGACCACCCGATCCGGTGGGGAATACGAAGGCGGTAGTCGTTGACAGGGCGGTGGAATTCCAATAGGATAGAACCATGTTTTCGGCTGGAACAACGTGGTTAAAACCGTCTCTGGCACTACGGCTTTGCGGCGGCATATGGTTCGCCGGCGTGCTGGTGCTTTTTCTTACCGGATGCGGCTCGTCCGGTCCGGACGCGGATCCAGCGGATCCTGATGACAAGGAAGCCGCTGCCCGGACGTTCATGACCCAACTGGTCGAAGGCACGATCACGCCGGGGACAATCGGCTTCCACGAGATCCCCGGGGAGTTCGTGCAGGACGGAAAGACGTTGTATGCCCGGTACGGCTGTACCGTGTGCCACGGCCTGGACGGCCATGGCGACGGCCCGATTTCCTACACGCTGAAACCCCCGCCCCGCGATTTCCGGGACCCGGGGGCCTACCGCATCGGCCGCGACGTGGTCACGATCGCCGGCATGCTGAAAGACGGCATCCCCGACAGCCCGTCCATGGTACCTTTCCCCCATATCAAGGACGAGGAGCGCTTCAAGATCGCCATGTATGTCGCTTCACTCCAGCCGTCTGCGGACGCGCCTTCTACTGAATCCGAGGAAACAAAATGATGCATTGGACCCGGAGCGGGCGGTCGCGATGGTTGTTTGTATCCCTGGTGGTCTTCGTCTTCGGCTGCCAGCCGGCGGACGACCTGGAGATCACCGGCGCCTGGGTCAGGGCCACGCCGCCGAACCGCGACGTTACCGCCGCCTACCTGGTCATCGAAAACCGGTCGGACCGACCCCGGGAACTGCTGTCCGTCGAGACGACGGCCGCGGAGTACACGGAACTGCACACCATGCGCCAGGTCGACGATATGATGGAGATGAAGAAGATTGAACGCCTGGTGGTTCCGGCGCACGGCGAGGCGGCATTGGAGCCCGGCGGAAACCACATCATGTTGTTCGGCGTGAAACGGCAGTTGGCGGAAGGCGACTCGGTGTCCCTCACGTTGCGTTTCGCAGACCAGTCGACCCGGAACGTAACGGCCGAGGTGCTGAAGGGCATGTGACAGGCGGGTACGATATGGGCGTGATACGCCGTACCATACAATTCAAAATCCCGTGGCATCGATCCGGGTTTTTTACTCACCTGGTCACCATGCTTGCCGCGTTCCTGCTGCTCTTCCCCGGCTGCCGCGCCGAACCACCGCCACCACCCCAGATCGACATCCCCGAGTTGCTGGACTACGGCGAACGTTTCGGCGGCGATTTCACGCTGACCGACCAGGACGAGGCGCGGTTCGACCTCTCGGAACACCGCGGCGATGCGTTTCTTATCTTCTTCGGCTACACCTACTGCCCCGATGCCTGTCCTCTCATGCTCTCCAAGCTGGCAGCCGTCTACGACGTGCTCGATCTCGCACCCGGCCAGAGCGTGCGCACGATATACATTACCGTCGATCCCTCGCGCGACACGCCGAAACAGCTCAGGGAGTACCTGGCGTACTTCTCTACGGTGGACGTCCGCGGGCTCACGGGATCGAAAGAGGAGATCGACGAGGTCGCCGAACAGTACGGCGTGCTGTACAAGTTCCAGGAGCCGAACGAAGCGGGCCATTATCTGGTGGCCCACACGACCACGCTGTTCCTGGTGGACCGGGAGGGCCGGCTGCGTTACCGATTCCATCCGAGCGACACGCCGGAGTTAATCGCGGCGGGCGTAAAACTGCTCTTCGAGTAGCCAACACTTGTTCCGAGGCGCCCCCGCCATCGGTTGGGGAAACTTGACGAATCACGAAGTCAGGAGATATGAAGAAAAACGCAGTTTTTTTCAACCCCCCCTTGACAGATATACTAATCATATGTATAGTATATCATCATGTCCATGACACGGGCATAACGACCACCGCATCAGAATACCCTCGCGTCCCTTAGCGGACCCGCACCCCGCGGACCTTCAGCGTCCCCGTGCTACTTCTGATCGCAGAAAGCAGGCACGGGGATTTTCATGTCCGCGAGAACCGCAATTTCACCTCCCGAATCTGATTCGCAAGACCGGAGTCGGACGCCGGCGCTTCCTGCCGGCTTTCCAATGGGGTTCAGGCGCTTAGCACTCCCCCGCAAGGCCGCATCACGTCCGCGCTTTCCGCCGGCATCCGCCGTATGCTGCAAGCGATATCGACGATCATATCATTCAAACACACATCCGCTATATCCATGCTAAAGGAGTTCACCATGCAAAGCCCCATTTACTACTACGCCCTGCGGACGCTCATCGGGATCCTCCTGATCGGCCTCATCGCCATGGATATCCATGGCCAGCAAAGCACCGTTACAGACGCCACCAAGAGCGCCTATGACTTCGACAGCCTGTCCGGCGTCATGGACGCGGACCAGGTGGACTACTTTTCGGGCAACTGGTCGTATACGCTTCCCCTGGGCGAAGCGGAAGGCGCGGGCGGCCTGTCCCTGCCCCTGATCCTGCGCTACAGCAGCGCGGTGACGGGCACGGACCGGCTGATCAGGCTCTCCGACGACCCCGCGGCCACCTCCACGATCAGCCAGGGCACGGTCACGCTGAACAACGCCACGTGGGTGGGCCTGGGCTGGAACCTGGAGTTCGGAGCGATCCGGGTGACCGGCGGCCACAACCTGACGGACCTGAGCAGCCCGGTGAACCATCCCTTTTCCTTCAACCTGTCGCTGTCGCTGCCCGACGGCTCGCACCGCCTGGTGCGCCAGCTAGACGAATCGCGGCGCGCCTCGGATACGGGCGCCTCGCTGCCCCCCACCAACGTGTACTACGCCGAGAACCGGCGCTTCATGGACATCAGGTGGAACTACGACCGCAATGATCCGCTGGCCTCCACATGGACGGCGCGGACCATCTCGGGCCTGATCTACACCTTCGGGGCCGTATCGATGGGAGAGAACGACTACGGCATGAACCTGACCGTCAAGGGGGGCGCGGTGCAGGAGGGGCGTTTCGACGAGATCCAGCCGGAGCTGGTGTACCAGTGGAACCTGGCCGAGATAAGGGACCAGGCCGGCAACACGATCCGGTTCCGGTATGCCTCCGACGGCCCGGTGACCACGGTCAGGGACCGGGCGAAGGAGCGGGCCGAAGCCACGCGCTCCTTTCGCAACCTGTTAGGCTTCGCCGACATCGACCCGCGCTTCCCGGGCGGGATAACGATCGGTCAGAGCCGCACCAACCTGACCGTGGTCAAGACGTTCAACACGGCGCACCTCTCGGAGGTCGTCCTCGCCGGAGCGGACGGCGAGGTCGCGCGCAGGATACGGACCGAGACGAGCGCCCGGCCCGACATCCATATCGCTACGCATACGCCGCGCAATACCAACACGCCGGTGAAGATCACCTACGACAACTACTTCGACACGCCCGCGGGCGAGACCCTGCCCTACGGGCACTACCTGGCCGGCGACAACCGCAGCTACCGGATGTACGACGGCATCGCGAGCGCGCACCGCCTCGACGCCCTGACCGTCACCGACGGAGGTGGCAACCAGGTTGCCCGGTACGCCTTCCAGTACGAAGACGACAAGAACCTGCAAAAGCGGCCGCCGGTGGCCCCGGGCGACAACGCGCGCACGCTGTTGCTCGAAAGCATCAGCGTCATGGGCACGGGAACCGCCGCTTCCGACCGGCTGCCGCCGTACCGCTTCACCAACACCCTTGCGGACAGTTATCGCATGACGAAGATGGTCACGCCCGCGGGCGGGGAGATGAAGATAGGTTACGAGGGGATCCCCGTGCCGGACACCACCTGGACGAAGCACATCAATTTCGATGAAGCCTTCTTCGACCGTTCGCGGCGCGTCAGGCACCGGATCTGGGACGCCGACGGCAGCGGGGGACCGGTCCCGCCGGACACCACGGCGTTCGCCTACGTGGAGACCGCCCCGGTCATGGATACCGTCGACAGCCGGCGCATGCGGCGGATCACCTTCCCCGTGGTGGACGAGGTCCTGCCCGGCGGCCATGGCAAGATACGGCGCGACTACGTGGGCGAGGCGGACCTGGACGCCCTGGGCCTCTCGGCCACCGACAGGCGGCACGAGGCCGAAAGGGACATCCGCAGAGGTCTCCTGGAGCGGACGATCCACTACGACGCCTCGGGAACCGTGGTCCAGCGGCAGCGGACCGCCTGGCGGGTCACGGCGGCGGGCACCTGGACCGGCGACTGGCAGTGGTACTACCACCGGGGCATCCCCCAGCAGGCGTACTGGATCAGGGCCGATACGCTTACCACCACGAAAGACGGGGTCGCCGCCACGACGGTGCAGACCCACAACGCGAACAATGGCCTCATCGCCAGCAGGACGCTCAAGTCCGGCGCCCACACGCTGCGCGTCACCGAGACGAGCTACCACGCCGACCAGGTGACGAGCAGTGCCGTGGCCCCGGCCTTCGGGCAGCCGGTGCTCGACACCTCCCTGTCGCAGGGAGAGCGGGTGCACGCCGCCTTCCTGGGCTCCGGCGACCCGGAAGCGGCCTCGGTGGAGGCGTTCCTGAACGCGGGCTCGAGCGTGGAGAGCGTGGGCGTCTACGACTTCGAGGGCGGCCTCTTCCCCGCGGCCGACCATGACGTGTTGCGCATCCGGGGCACGATCGGTACCGACCAGCTGCAGGGCACGGGCAACATGTACGCCGCCGCCACGGTGACCGTCGACTGGAAGGACGGCGGTTCAAGCGTGGCAGGTTCGTTCATGCAGAGCGTGCCCTCGGGCGCCGATCTTTCGCCCGAAGAAGCGCCCTTCGACGTCCTCGTTCCGGTGCCGGCAAGCGCCGACAGCGCCCGCGTCAACCTCGAGTTGCACGCCGCCGTGTACAAGCCGCAGCAGGCCGTATACCGCAAGATCAGGGTCTACGCGAAGGACTTGGAGGTCACCGGCCTTTCCTCAGGCGACCCCGAGGACGCGTACCTGCTGAGCGCCCACGTCCTGGACCGGCCCCACGTCGTCACCGTCAAAGACGGCTCGGGCAGGAGGATAAAGGCCGACAGATACCGCTACGGACGGTTCGTCACCGGAAGCAACGCCCTCGTCCTGCCCGACACCACCTCGGCCTGGCTCGACGGGAACGGCGACGGCCAGGTGTCATCCGGTGAATGGATCGATCGCCGGGTGGCGACGGCCTACGACGCCTACGGCAACCTGACCGAGGCACAGGACGCCCACGGCACGGTGACGTCCACGATCCGGGGTTACGGGAAGATGCGGCCGGTGGCCTCGTTCACCGGCGCCGCGGCGCCTGAAGCAGTCGCCGAGGTCTTCGACGAGCACGGATCCTGGGACGATCTGACGGCCCCGGACGCGGGCGCATGGTCGAAAACCGGAACCGGCACGCCGGCTCCGGCCGGCGGCGTACTGTCCCTGGACAACGCCGTGGCGCGCAGGAACCTTCCCGCCAACGCGAGCGGCGTCTTCGAGATCGACGTCAAGGCGGGCGCCGAAGACGAGCAGACCGCCATAGCGCTCGCCGGAGGCAGCGGAACGGGTACCGAACGGATCAAGTGGGTCTTCGACGCGGACGGGGCGTTCAAGGCCTTGAGCGGGACAACCCTGGCCGCGGCCGGCGCCTCCTACGCCGCCAACCAGTGGTACCGCGTGAAGATAGGGTGGAGCGGCCAGACCTGGTGGGCGCACGTCGACGGCGTGCGCTATCCCGCCTCGGGTACGTACGAGGTGGCGTCAGGCGGCAATATCAACCAGGTGAGACTCTCCAACGGATCGTCGCCTGGCAGCGCGTCGTTCGACAACCTGCGCGCATGGCCCCACGGCGTCCGGCCGGCGGCCATGACCACCTTCGATCCGGTCGCCCTGGACGCCATTGCCGTCACCGATGCGAACGGACATACCGTCAGGTACCTGAGGGACGGCCTGAGGCGCGTCGTGCAGACCATCGACGGAAAAGGGCGCCTGATCGCCCAGCGCGACCACGCCTTCTCACGCGGCGGCGGCAGCAGCGCGTACAGCACCGGAAGACCCAACCGCCAGACCGACATCGCCTACCCTTCCAGGGACGGCCACAAAGATCTCTCGAAGGACGGGCACCGGACCCTGGTCCGCGGCACAGGCGACCGCCTCAAGGAGGGCGTCAGCCTGGCAACCAGCGGACCCTATGTCGTCGAAGCCGGCGAGACCGTCACCCTGAAGGCCAGCGCACGCATCATACTGAGGCCCGGCTTCCATGCGAAGGCCGGATCGAATTTCCGTGCCGGCATTGACCCCCTGGCAGGCGGCGATGAAGTGACCGGGACCGGAGACATATCCTACAACCAGGAAAAGGAAGGGAAGCAGTCCGTGAAGCTCGGGGCCGCCTCCGTGCTGGAGACCGGCAGGCTCTCCGGACACGTCACGGCCAGGGCCGACTTCCACCCGGGCAACGCCGCCTCGGGCAAAACCGTCATCCTGTCCTTCGAGGACGGGGACGACTACGTCCGCATGGTCTACGACGGCGGCAGCGTCAAGCTGGAAAGCAGCATCAGCGGCAGCACGGCCTCCACCGCCATGGCGCCCGGATACAACCGAAACTGGCCCTGGGCCCGCGTCGAGATGGAACTTGTGCCCTCAGGCAAGGTGAACGCATGGCTCTACGGCCACCGGGACACCCGGTTCAAGGGGGCAAAGGGCTCGGTGACCGTACCCTCAGGATGGACGCCCGCATTCAAAGCCGAGGGCGAGACCGGAAACGGATACCTGGCTGGCCTCTACGTGGGACCGGCAGAGGTTCTTTCCACCTCCTTCGACGGCCTGGCCCGCCGGATACAGACCCGCGCGCGGGCTGGTGAAAACGATGTCGTCACCCAGACCGGGTACAACCGCGCGGGCAAGCCCGAAAAACTCCTCGGGCCGGTGCATCAGGCGCCTTCATACACCTACGGCGCACTGACCAGCGCCGCCGCCGGAAGCCGCATCACCACGACCGCCTACGACGACGATCCCCTCCTCAGGGTCTCCCGCGTCATACCCCCCGGACACGCCGCCGCCACCGCCGTCGACACCCGCTACGGATACTGGGGCGCCGAATCCGGACGCGGCCGATCCTACATGACCGTCGACGACGAAAAGGGTATAAACACCGCCACCGTCTACGACGCCTACGGGCGCATGATCCACGTCATCGCCGACTCGGCGGGGACGGACTCGAATACAGGGAACAACAGGACGTCTTTTGCCTACGACGCCCTGGATCGTCTGGTCTCCACCACCATGCCGGGCGGCGGGACTTCTGCCTATGCCTACGACACCCTGGGACGCATGGTCAGCAGAAAATATCCCGATGCCGACGCGGCTACGCTGTACAAGTACGACGACCTGGGGCGCGTGCGTTTTTCGCAGGACGCGCGCCAGAGCGCGGCAGGCAAGGTGACATTCACCGTGTACGACGCCTTCGGGCGCGTGACCCGCACGGGAGAGGCGGACGCCACGTTCTCTGGGCTCGATCCCGAAAGCGCCTATCCCTTCGAGACGGACAACACTTCGTGGCGAAGCCGCATGACCTACGACGGCGACGGGGTCGCAGGCGACGGGGTCGCAGGCGGGCCCAACTACGCCCAGGGGCGCCTGATCAAAGCCGAGGAGAATAACGACGCGGACGCGGTGGCGGAAGTCACCCATCGCTACGCCTACGACCACCTGGGCAGCGTGCGCGTCAAGCAGGTGGAAATCGAGGGACTCACCGGCGCGAAGACGCTGGAATACGTCCACGACCTCGCCGGAAGGATCACCAGGATAATCTATCCCGACGGCGCGCAGGCCCGCTATGCCTACGACGGCGCCGGGCGGCTCACACGCGTGTGGGACGCGCAAGGCAAGACCCTGGCGGCATACACCCATACCGCGGCAGGCAACGTCAAAACCCACAATGTGGGCCACGATGTGGCCGATGGCGCGGGCGATGCCATCGCCAGCGGCACCTACGCCTACAACCCGCGCGAATGGGTCACGGGCATCGACTATCCCGGCAGGTTCACCCTGAGCCAGCAGTATGATGCCGCCGGTAACGTCACCGCCCAGAACTACCGCCGCGCCGCGGCCGATTCGCTCAAGGCCGCGACCTATACCTACGACGACCTGCACCGGCTCACCGGCTTCAGCCTGGGCGGCGCCAGCCGGCGGTCCTACCGCTACGACCGAAGCGGCAACATCACCCGGGTGGTGACCGGCGGCAGCACGCTAAGCTACAACTACTCGGCCGCCTCCACGCCCAACCGCCTGGACAGCACCACCGGTACGGGAGGCATGACGTTCGCCTACAACCGGAACGGATGGATGACGGCAATGGGGGACGCGTCCCTGACCTACGACTACCGCGGGCTCGCCACCGGACACGGCAACGCACGGTATCTCATGGACCCGGATCAAAGGCGCGTAAAGAAGACGATCGGAACGGCCGTGACCTACTACCTGCGGGGAGCGGACGGAAGCGTGCTTGCCGAGTACACGGATCAGACCCAGTTTGCAAGGTACGTGTACGCCGGCAGCAGGCGCATCGCAAGGATAGCAGGAGGTAGCGCAAGCTACTACCTGGCCGATCACCTGGGAAGCACCCGGAGCTTGATCGACGGGGAAGGCGCCGTCACCGCCGCCTACGACTACTGGCCCTACGGCGGGCTGCTGGCCTCGAGCGGCGCCGGCGCCACGCACTTCCGGTTCACGGGCCACGAGCGGGACCCGGAGTCCGGCCTTGACTACATGCCTGCCAGGTCGTACGATTACGACATAGGCAGGTTCCTGCGGCCCGATCCCATGCAGGACGAGTACCCGGGGATCAGTCCGTACGCCTATGCCGCCAACAATCCGCTCAAGTATGTGGATCCGGATGGACGTATCGTTTTCCCTGCGATACTGGGGTTACTCTACACCGCTTCCGAAGTTGCCTCTACAGGTTACGATGTCTACAACCTTTACGAAACGCTCCAGGACCCGAAATCGACCAAGGGCGATGTGGGGATGGCAGTTGTCGGTTTGGGGCTTGGTACGGCATTACCGGGACCAGGAAGCGCGTATGCCAGGGGAGCGAAGTCTCTGCTTAAGAAGGCGGGTGACTATGTAAAAAAGGCGTTTCCTGGAGGTAAAGGGAATGTCAAAGGACTGGAAAGTCCTTTCAAGGGGAATAACTCAAGAATTACCGGCAATGATTTAAAATCCATGAGAATGGAATTCAATAGAATGAGACCGGAGTTCTGGAAAAATGAGGCAAAAGTAAACCCTAGGAAGTACTCGCAGGAAAACTTGGATCGCATGAGTCAGGGGAAGGCTCCAATAGGCTCTGATGGAAATCCGATGGAACTTCACCATAGAATTCCTTTAGCAGAAGGTGGTAAGAATACCTTCGAAAACCTTCAGCCGATGACCAGAACTGATCACCGCATGGGTGGAAATTACAAAGCAAATCATCCAGGACTTCCATGAAGGACACACCATGAACTTTGATGACTTCGCACTACGGCTAGGAGATTACAAGTACCAAAGTCTTGGATCTGGTGTTGACGAGGTTGCAATTCAGCGTGCCGAGAAAGTCTTGGAAGTTCAACTTCCTCGTAGCTACAAGGAATTCCTTCGTAGATTCGGCTGGGGCGGAGTTGGACATTGGGAACTTTACGGTCTTGGGTCTGATGTGCCAGAGTACTTGGATTTGTTACGAATGACATTAAGTGAACGGGAGGAGATGAGACCTAGAGTGCCGTTCCACTTGGTACCCATAATGAATGACGGCTATGGAAATCATTATTGCCTCGACACCAACAAAGTAAAAGGTGATGAGTGCCCAGTGGTATTTTGGGATCATGACTTACCAGAAAACCAAGATCCGAAGTTCGTCTCAAATGGGTTTGTAATGTGGCTGAACAAATTGCTTGATGATTTATGATGTCCAGATTGACTCCAATGTCCCGATGTACACGTGAGTTGATCTGACCCGGATATAGGCAGGTTCCTGCGGCCCGATCCCATGCAGGACGAGTATCCGGGGATCAGTCCCTATGTCTATGCCGCCAATAATCCGCTGAAAT
>JAPOYX010000131.1 GCA_026706345.1 Gemmatimonadota bacterium
GCCGATCGGTCATCTCCTGGTTCCAGCCCTGATGGGCGGCAAATCCGGACAGGAGGGCATCAACCTTCGGATAGGCATCGACGTTCAAGATGGTCTTGAGGCGTTGGCGACGTGACCCGGTCAGCTCGACGAACAGCGTCAGGAACATCACCGTGAAGCCGCCGACAGTCATCCCGTTCCTGAGCAGTTCGCTCCACGACCCCTGGAAGTATTCCGGGAAGATCCAATCAAGCTGAAACGCACTCCCAATCCAGAACGCGAGACCCACTATGACGCCCTTTCGATAGTCGAGACCGTCCTGAAAGAGGATGCGCATCCCCATGACAAAGAAGATGGCCATCAGCACAATGAAATAGGCCGCCACCACCTGACCCGGTATGGCCACCACGGCAGCAACACATTTCGGCAGGAAGGCCAGCACAACGAAAATGACGCCCACGCACACGCCGACAAAACGGGCCGCCACTCTGGTGATTTCGGCGACCGAGATACTCGCCGTATACGTCGCGTTGGGCACCGTGCCGGCGAACCCGGAGAGCAGATTGCCCAGGCCGTCGGCAGTGAGCGCACCCTGAATCGAGCGGAAGTCGACAGCGCGCGGTCTCCGCCACGAGACCCGCTGGATCGCAATCGTGTCGCCGATCGTATCGAGCGCGCCAATGAGCGTTACCAGCACGAACGCCGGCAGCAGAGCCCAGAAGGCCGGACCGAAGCTGAGGTCGAGTCCAGGCCACGCGGTTGCGGGCAAGCCGACCCAGGCCGCCTCGGAGATACGCCCGGTTTCATAGATGCCGAAAACCAGACCACCGACCGCGCTGCCCGCGCCTATCCCGATGACCGGAGCCCAGAGCCGCCACGCGCTAGAGTTATGGAGCGCCATCACAAGCGTGACCACCAGGGTCACACCAGCGGTCACGGGCGCGGCCGCTGGCGACGCACTCGCCGGCACGTCGGTCAGCTTGCCCAGGACGAGCGGGCCGATGGTCACCGGAATCAGCATCAGCACGGTACCGGCCACCGTTGGCGTGAAAATTCGCCGGAATAATGACAGCTTGGTCGCAAGCGCGAACTGGAAGAGAGAGGCAATAACGATCAGGCTCGCCATCAGTCCCGGTCCACCCTGCTCCAGCGCTGCCACGCAGACGGCAATGAAGGCGCCGGAGCTTCCCATGAGCAGAATATAGCCCGCACCAATACGCCCGACACGGACGGACTGAATTATCGTGGTCGTCCCACTGATCACGAGCGCGGCGAATACCGCCCATGACAGATAGACCTCACTCCCGCCGGCAATTCTGATCATCATGACCGGCGTCAGCACGATGCCGGCAACGGCGAGTATGGCATACTGGAACCCAAGCCCAATGGAAAGTGCGAGCGGGGGACGCTCATCGGGCTCGTAGCGAATGTCCTGGTGGGTGGCTGTGGGCCGATCCGCCATCGTTCACTTTCTGCGTGGTTGGGTCCTAGGGTCTCTTGAGTCTTGACCCAACAAACCCTGGGACCCTATAGACTCAAGAGACGCTTTTCAGCCGGCCACGACCGGGTTCTCCAAAACCCCAATCCCCTCTACTTCAATCCGGACCGTATCGCCGGCCTTGAGAAAGCGCGGCGGCTCGCGATAGGCCCCCACGCCCGAGGGGGTTCCGGTGGTGATCACATCGCCCGGTTCCAGGGGAAAGATGTGCGACAGATACTCGATCAAATACGGAATCTGAAAAATCAGATGTTTCGTGTTGGAGTGCTGCATTTCCTGCCCGCTCACCACGGTCCGAATGTCCAATAGGTGGGGGTCGGGAATTTCGTCTCGGGTGACAATGACCGGCCCCAGCGGTGCAAACGTCTCAAACGACTTGCCGGGCGTATGGCCGCTCCGGCGCTGATAGTCGCGTGCGCTCACGTCATTACAAATCGTGTAACCGGCAACATAGTTGAGAGCGTCCTGGGCTGAAACCGCTCTGGCCAAGGTGCCGATCACAACCGCCAACTCGCCTTCAAAATCAACCATCTGACTCACCGGCGGGAGGTGAATCGCCTCGCCCCTGCCGATCGTCACCGGCACGGTCTTGGCAAAAATCAGCGGATAGTCCGGTTTCTTCCTGCCGCCTTCCGCGGCATGGTCGGCATAGTTCAGTCCGATCCCAAGGATTTTTCCCGGTCTCGCGATAGGGGCTTTGAGTTGGACATCGGCCAGTGGAATCGGACGGTCGGCACCGGTGGCTTCCTGCGCCTGAGCCAGCACGGTCGCTCCGCCTTG
>JAPOYX010000132.1 GCA_026706345.1 Gemmatimonadota bacterium
CCGGCGGCCGCTTCGTGGAACCCTTTCTGCCCGCGGACTTTCTGGATCCGCTCCGGGAGCTGTATCGACTTGCCCGGCGTAATCGAGAAGGACTGGAACGAGTGCTGCTGCTTGGTCGTGTGGCCGCTGCCTTCATCGCGGGCATCGAACAGGTAGGCGATGATTGACCGGCCATCGGTAACGGAGATGCTTGCACCGTAATCGATCTCGCGGCCGGCCACGGCTATCCGGACATCGGTCTGCCGGGAACGCCTGATGACCTTCACATCGCTGGCCCTCATGGCCGCCGCGTCCTTGAGCAACCGTGCGACGTAACGCTTGTGGTTTTCCTGTTCTTCCACCTCGCCCCCGGCGGGCTCGGAAGCGAGGTAGAGGTCCGCGATCTGGTGCGGCGACGCCTGCTCGACGTTCGGTTCGAGCGCGAAGGCCTCGGCAATCGCCTGCTGCAATTCGAGAACCTGCGGATCGAACTGCTTGCCGGACTGGACCACGAACCGGCCCGTGTTGAACACTGCACAGGTTTCGCGAAATTCATCCGGGATTTCGATCAGGCCGTTTTCACGGACCGGGAATTGCCGCGCTCGCGACACGGCAGACGGGACAAGGGGAGAACGCACCATGATGCCGGTCAATCGACGACGATCGGTGTTCCGGTGGGGCTGACCATTTCGACCACCCCGTCACCCACCGCGACGACCTTGTACCCGTTCTCAAGCAGGTCGCCCTCGGAAACCGTCAGCCCGACACCATCGACCCGAATCAGCGCACGCGCCCGGCTGCTCCGCCTCACGATCGCCTGAAGCGCGAATTCGGGGTGTACTTCGTCCGGGACCACCATCTTAACGCCACCGGGTACCTCCAAACTATCCTCTACCGGTAGAGATTTGGTTACCAACTGGACTCCAAACAGCCCTGCCAGCCGCCGGTTGTTTTCGTCGATCTCCAGGAGCTTGACTTGTGATTCGCGGCAGATCGCAAGAACATGGCGCTCGATTGCCAAGGCCGATAGTGCCTCAGTCGGGTCGGCAAGTGTGGCGTATGCATCCTGCAATACCTTGATAGGGCAGAGAAAAGCCAGGCCGGTATCGGTCTGGGCACGAGCTTCAGAAAAGACCACGACCCAAACCGACACCAGAAGGGAGGAAAACCAACTGCTCGACAAGACACGCATCATATGATTATTATCGTCGTTGCTAAGTAAGTCAATATACAGGAACGATGTAAAATGAAACAAGCATTGCACACGACAGCGCTGACAGCGCTGACTGCTGTAACAGTCGCCGGTGCGACTCCGGCCGCCTCCACGACCGCGGTTTTCGATTTCGGCGGGCTGATCAAGGGGGTCCAGGGAGAAACGCTATCCCGGACCCGGGCTGCGGAACTCTACGCGGCAGCGCTCCAGCATGTCGCCGGCGACTATCTGGACGCGATTTCCGCTGACGACACAAGGGCATTGCTCGACATCCTGGAATCGGCAGGGACCGACTTGCCGGAAGGTCAGGGGACGCTGGCAACGGAAGACATTCGCCGTTTCAACGGTCTCGGGATCAACGCGGCGGCCGCCGCCGGGCAGATGGCCGTGTGGGTCGTTGAAGGCGATCTCCGGAACGGCGCCCAGGGCATCGACATCGAGATGGCGGCCGGCCGGTTGCACCTGGCGATGATCGGAAGGATCCGGGGATCGTCGTTTCACCGTGACGGGGGGCAAGCCGAGGCCATCAACCCGGCTCTCGCGGCGGTCGTGCCTGGCGTGGCGATTGGCATCGTACTGCCCGCGCGATCGCCCGCCGATGTCCTCTCCGAGGACCTGGACGCGACCGCACGGCGCCGGCAGCCCTGCCCGGACGGCCAGCACGGCTTCGGGATCCTCCAGGAAAGGTCCTACATCCGGCGCGTGCGGGGTAACGGACAGTCGGAGATCGAATGGACTTCGGCGGTCTGGCTGGAGACGTCGCGCAGTTGCTTCGCGGATGTCGCCCGGGATGTCACCATCGCCGAGCAATGCCCGGCACCGCAACCAGGTTTTATCCTGCATCGGGTCGAGCAGCGGATCGAGAAGCATCCTGACAATCCGTACGGTTTCAGGGTGTGGAGGGAAGAGACGACGCCGGCGACGGAAATCTCGAACACCTGTGGCATCGACGGCAGGCGGTTGAATACCGTCACGTCACATGAAACAGGCGCCCGCACGAGATCCTGCAGCGTGGCACATCCGTCCACTCCGCCCTGGAATGGCGATGTCCAGGAAACGCAACCGATCCGGGTGGTCAAGAACTGGTTCGGCGACGATCAGGAGGGCGTTATCGAGCGGCGTTACCCCGGTGCCTGGACCCAGCAGTCCGAAAACTGTTCCCGGGACAGGACCCGCGCCACAAGCCGCCAGGCTCGCCGCAACTGTCCCTCGATGCATCCGAACGGCGATTCGTATCAGAGGG
>JAPOYX010000133.1 GCA_026706345.1 Gemmatimonadota bacterium
ATTTCATGTTGGAATCACGTCCGCCCTTCAGGCTCATTTCATATTGGAAAACACTGAACGTTGACAACCGGGTACTCGTTTGCCATGATTAAAGCAGGGACACGCGTTAGCGCCACCTCGCTTACGGCACACAGAAGGAGGGCTTGGATTAAGGGGGTATTAAAATGAAAAACATGGGGCAATTTAATTCTGGAGCGATGTATGCGCTATTACTTTGCCTGTTGGTTCCAACCACCGCCATATCCGACGATTCCCTGGTGATCGCCAAGGGAAAGGACTTATATGAGAAAAACTGCGTATTCTGTCACCAGGCAGATGCCATAGGGAAAGCCGGATTTGCGCCGTCCCTGACCAATCCTGAATTTCTGTCGACCGCTTCAGACGAATTGCTGCTGGGAACAATTCGCGACGGCCGCCTGGGTACGGGCATGCCCCCGTTTGCTCACCTGGGACTGGATGGAATCGAGGCTATAGGCGTATACCTCAGGGCTCACTCCGAATTGCCTGACCGATCCGCTGAAATCGATAGCCAGCACAGGGCACAGGGTGATCCCGTTGCAGGGAAGCTCTGGTTCGATCAGATTTGCGCCACCTGCCATGGTCCCCAGGGTGACGGCTACATTGCCGGCGGCACCGGTACCGCAATCGGGAAAGCCGGGTTTCTCAACAAGGTCTCAGACGGGTTTATCCGCACTACCATAAAATTTGGCCGTTCCAATACCCGCATGCGCGGTTTCTCCGGGCCTGCGGGCCTTGCAAACCTTACCGATCAGGAAATCGACGACATTATTGTTTATTTGCGCGAACTGGAAAAACAGAACCATTAGGAGAGAGCACATGAAACGTATAAAAACCAGCAGAAGAGATTTCCTGAAAAGTGGCGCATTTATAACCGGATCGGCTGCAGGGGCAAGTCTGTACGTCGGCAATAACCCGGAACTGGAAGCAGCGCCTGCCTCCGCCGCTGCTGTTACCCGCGGTACTGCCCTGGCGCAGTGCCCTTATTGCGGTGTCGGCTGCGGCACCATCATATTGACGGAGAACGGCAAGATTGTTTCCATGCGTCCGGACAAGGACCACCCGACCAATTACGGCTTGCAGTGCATCAAGGGACTGACGGCTGCGGAACCCATGTATATCGATCGTATGGAAGGTGATCCATACGTGCGTAAGGATGTCTGGGAGGAATGGAATAAGCCCGGTCATGGAGATATGGATTTTGTCAGCAAGAGTAAGGGCTCTTTCGATGAAGAGCATTTTGTGCGGGTGCCTTATGAACAGGCATCAGGATTAGTAGCGCACAAGATCGCGCACTTTGCGAAGAAGTATACCGGGAATTCCATTGCCCTGTACGGCTCCGGTCAGCTGACCATGGAAGGCCAGTACCTGGAAAACCTGTTTATGAAGGGCGTTCTTGGTTCCAATACCATTGAAGCAAATGCCAGGATGTGCATGACCTCCGCGGTAACGGGCTATTTTGCATCGTTAGGATCTGACACGCCGCCGCTGGCTTATGAGGACATTGAACTCAGCGACATGATCATGCACTTCGGGCATAACGCCCGGGAATCGCATCCGATTATCTTCTGGCGGGCGGCTGACCACAAAAAGAAAAAGGATATCCCGACGGTCGTGGTTGATCCTCGCCGCACCGGTACGACCCAGGGTTATGAAGATATCAACCCGGAAAACAGCGTACATGTGCCGGTTCTCAACGGCGATATCAGTTTTTTGAATGCGCTTGCCCATGTCCTGATCAAGGAACATCCTGATGTCATCGATTGGGAGTTTGTAAAGGATCATGCTACCGGTTGGCAGGAATATTCCAGCGGGGTATTACAGAATTACAGCCCGGAACAGGTACAGGACCGCATGGGTTCGGATGAAGTCACCCCTGAACTGATACGCCTCGTGGCCGGCATGTTTGCCGACGCCACGCGCAAACGCCTGGAGCGCAGCAAGAAAAGTCACGCGGCCGGTTACGGCGGCGTGATCATAATGTGGGGGATCGGTTACAACCAGCATATCCACGGCCAGCACAATGTCATCTCCATCATCAACCTGCTGGCTTTAACGGGCAACCTGGCCAAGCCCGGCTGCGGTCCGTTTTCGATGACGGGCCAACCGAATGCGATGGGCGAACGCTTTACCGGCGGCTTGACGGGACGCCTGCCGTTTAATGAACCGTTATCCAACCTGAAACATCTTGCGCACATGGCAAAGTCCTGGCGCGTCCCCGAACAGAACCTGGAACGCGCGCTGAAATCGGAGAACCCGGGCTATGCGGTGGGGATGATGGAACGCGCCCTGAAGGATGAGGTCAAGGCGATGTTCCTGGTGTATGCGACGCATATTGATTTACCGGACCAGCAGAACCTGATTCGTCCGGCGCTGATGAAAACGTTCAACATAGTGCAGGAGATCTATCGCCATGCCCCCAATAATCTCTATGCGGACGTCATCTTTCCCGCAGCGACCTGGGGCGAGGTGACAGGTGTCTATATCAGTTCGGAACGCCGCATCAACATTTGCGACAAGGCTGCCGAACCGCCTCCCGGGTGTCACCCTGATATGGACATGGTGATCGACAAGGGGAAGGAAGTCGCGCACCTGCTGGGGCTTGATGCGGATACGATATTCCCCTACCGGAAACGGGAAGACGGCACCTACGACGCCGAGGAGGTATTCCGGGATGTCATCCAGGCGTCTGCCGGGACGGATACCGACCTGACGGGCATACTCGAAGTTGAGAAAGTGGACAATGTCAGTCCGTATGAGCAGATACGCAAGCTGCGCGGTATCCAGTGGCCGGCCCCCACTTACGCCATTGCCAGGGGCGGCGGCACCAAGCGCCGGTACATGTTGCAGGAAGGTGACTGGGAGAGCCGGCCGTACGGTTATTTCAGGACAAAAGACGGCAAGGTGCACTTCAAGTTGTGTGAACAGGATTACAGCGACCGCAAACGCGTCACGGATAAATTGATGGAGTTCGGCGACAAGGAAGGCGTGTATACCATCGATAATATCGCCCTTCTTGAAGAGGCCCGCGACAAGGGGCTGACCCCGGATCTCCCCGATGAGGATTTCCGCGGGAACAAATGGCAGGACGTACCCGCGGACAAATACCCCTACTGGCTCGGCCTGGGCGTGGTTTATGAACATTTTCATACGGCCAAATCCAACCGCAGCGCGACTACCCGCCGCCTGGTCCCGGAGCAGTATGTTGAAATGCATCCGGATGATGCGAAGACTTTGGGCATAGAAGATGGTGACAAGGTGAGGCTCATTACCCGGCGCGGCAATTACGAAGCCAGGGCGCAGGTGGGGACTAACAGCCTGGTGAAGCCTGCGCGCAATTCGGTGCCGCGGGGATACATGTTCAGCCCCTGGAACCTGTCGGTTGCCGACAGTGCAGACCCGAAAAAGAACAAATGGCTGGTTAATAATACATCCAGCCGGGTCTGGGACCTGATATCGGGCCAGGTGGATTTCAAAAAGCTGGCATGCAGGATTGAAAAGGTGTAAATGTTCCGGACGGAATTCAGGTGAGGAGTAACGGATTACGTTACCCCTCTTGCGCAGGGTGGCATCTATGAAACGCAGGAAATTTTTACAGGACCTGGTTTCCGCAGCGACCGCCATGGCTGCTGCGCCGGCCGCGACGGCGCGGGTGGCCCAAAAGACGGGAATTCGTTACCTGCGCCCGCCCGGTTCCCTGGACGAAGCCAAGTTTGTCAGCCGTTGTATACGTTGCGGCCAGTGCGGCGAGGCATGCCCCAACCGCTGCATAAAATTTTTCGGGACGGAAAACGGCTTTAGTTCTTACGGCACTCCGTACATAACGCCGCGGGAACAGGCCTGTATCCTGTGTATGAAATGCGGTGACGTGTGTCCGACCGGGGCCATTCAATCCATAACGCGTGAGGCGGAAACCATCCTGGATTCCGTCGCCATGGGTAAAGCCCGCGTCAATGAAAGCCTGTGCCTGTCCTACCAGGGAAAATCATGCGGCGTCTGTTACCGGGCCTGCCCGTTACCCGACATCGCCATCAAGGTGGGATGGATGGAACAACCCCATGTGCAGGACGCCTGCGTCGGTTGCGGTCTGTGTGAGCGTTCGTGCATCCAGATACCGCAGGCAATTCGGGTGATACCAAACCACAGTCTGTGAGGCCGCTTCGAAACCAGGCGCCAGACGGTCAGGTTCCATGACACCTCATATTCGCCACCTGAACAAACTGCGCTGGGTCACCCTGACCGGCGTATTCCTGGTACTGATCCTGTTGCCCTGTATCAGCATTTACCAGGCGTATGTGGCTGCTCATGCCTATGACCTGCTCACGCCGTCCGAACAGTTGTTTTATGACGTCATGGAGACGTTGACCGACCCGTTTGTCAGCGACCCGGAACACGATCTCGACGCGGTCAAAGGCACCACCTGGGCTGCGACCGTATTTGATGTAAAGGTCAGCGACCCGCTGGCCGTAGTCGGCCAGGTCTCCGCCGGCCTGGAGATTTATCCGTCTTTCTTGCTTGCCGCGCTCATCCCCGTGATTGTCACACTCATGTTCGGCCGGATATTCTGTGGCTGGATCTGCCCTGCCACCCTGCTGTATGAACTCAACACCAACCTGGCCGCCTGGTTGCACCGGGTGGGATTGCCTGTGGGCAACCGCCATTTTGACCGGCGCCTGAAATACCTGGTGCTGGGTATCGGAGTCATATTATCGATGATCACCGGTTCGGTATTGTTCGCGGCCGTCTACCCGCCTGCCATCATCGGACGCGAGATATATTACGCGATCGCCCTGGGGGGATTTGGCGCCGGGGCGGTATTTTTCGTACTGACCCTGTTGTTTGATTTACTGGTGGCGCGGCGCGGGTTTTGCCGTTACGTCTGTCCGGGAGGGGCGCTGTATTCATTGCTTGGACGTTACCGGGTGTTGCGCATACAACGAAAGGTGGAAACCTGCAACGATTGCGCGAAATGCACGGCAGTGTGCGAATTTGAACTCAACCCCATGCGCGACGGCTTCGGCCAGGAATGCAATAACTGCACAGCCTGTATTGCTGTCTGTCCCACGGATGCGCTGGTGTTCAAGGTAGATATAAAGGACATACCCAACCAGGGTCCGGGGCATCTCGGCAGGCATTACCGTGAAAATGAGTATTGAAGATAGACACTGTTCCGGTCTGTGCCTGCTTGTTTTGATTATCGTTCTATCCGTTCCCGTTCAGGCGCACCACGTGCTCGGCAGACCCTCATACAGCCTCAATGAAGACTCGACCACACCGCCGAGTATGCAGGTTGAAACACAGATAGGTAATTATTATGTTACCTACATGGTATTCCCCGCTTTTCCGAGTCCTAATCAGCCGGGCAGGGTAAACCTGTATGCCTCGCGCATTGATAATGGCAGGCCCTTCGATGGAGAAGTGGCATTCAAGGTGCGGGATGACAGCCTGTTCAATGACGACGAGGAACTTCTCGGCGTACAACTACCGGATGACAATGTGTTCCGGCAGGGATTCGAATTTCGTGAAGCCGGCAATTTCATTGTGCGCGCCGAGTTTGAAGCGGGTGGAGAACCCTACCAGATAGATTTTCCCTTACAGATTGGCGAACCTGCCCGCTGGGGTCCGCTCGGACTGACCGTTGCCGCCATTATGATGCTGTTGATCACCGTGAATTTCGTTCAGCGCAATCGCCTCATCAGCGATAAAATCAGAAGCGGGCGCCAGGACAGGGCAGGATGATGATGGTACATCCGGGGCTTCCTTCAGTATGGGCCGCGGCGCTATGTGTTTTCATGCTGGCGCTGAGTGCTTATATCCTGCTGGCGAACACCGTGTCCGGCAGGCCGGCAAAGACGATCAGCCTGGCGAACATACCCGTTCTGGGCGCGTTTGTGCGCGCCCTGACCGGAACACCCGTCATATTATTGTTTTTGAAAATTACCGTGGTGTGCCTGTTTGTCCTGGTCATTGCCGCGGGATTGTCCGGTTCCCAGATTCCCGAAAGAAATATTGCAACGGTACTGACCTGGAACATATGGTGGGCCGGCCTCATCATTTCTGTTTTTTTTCTCGGCTCTGCCTGGTGCGCAATCTGCCCCTGGGACGCCATTGCCACCTGGCTGGTTCGCCGCCGCCTGTGGCGCCGCGCGCATCCCAATAACAGCCTTAATCTCAGGGTGTCCCGCAGGCTGCGCAGTGTCTGGCCGGCCCTGGTCCTGTTTATCGTCCTGACCTGGTTTGAACTGGGCGTCGGCGTTACCTCCAGCCCGTATATGACGGCGCTGCTGGCCCTGGCAATGGTGCTGATGGCCACGGCCAGCCTGGCCGTTTTCGAAGGCAAGGCCTTTTGCCGGTACTTCTGTCCGGTAGGCAGGACCATCGGGTTCTATTCCCAACTCGCGCCGGTCGAACTCAGGCCCGTCAATACGGATATCTGCGCCGGGTGCAAGACACTGGAATGTTATTACGGATCGGAAACCGTCGATCCCTGCCCGACTCACCTGGTGATGGGGCGGTTGAAACAGAACACCTATTGCACTTCCTGCGGGAATTGCGCCAGGAGTTGCCCGGACAATAATGTCGCCTGGCGCCTGCGCGCGCCCAGCAGGGAAGCCATTGAAGATGCCCGCCCGCATTGGGATGAAGCATGGTTTATGCTGGGCCTGTTGGCATTAACGGAGTTTCACGGCATATCCATGGCGCCATTTTTCGAAGTCTGGTTGCTGTCTCTGGCCGCGCTGGTGAATGATTCGGGGAAACTGTTGTGGAGTTTTTCCATTTTGCTGTTATCCGGTATGCTGGTAGTGGTGTTGGCCTATGCGTTCTTTGTGCGGCTCACGCAAAAGATCTGTCCCGGCAGATCGGAGTTTAAAAAACTGTTTTCCGGTTTTGTCTTCGTTTCACTTCCGCTGGCATTCAGTTATCACCTGGCGCACAATTTAAGCCACCTGTTCCGGGAAAGT
The DNA here is from genome assembly GCA_026706345.1 of Gemmatimonadota bacterium. Classification (NCBI taxonomy): domain Bacteria; kingdom Pseudomonadati; phylum Gemmatimonadota; species Gemmatimonadota bacterium. The sequence goes on from JAPOYX010000133.1 coordinate 6,981, forward strand.
TCAGGTTTCGGCGCGCTGTTGCTCAATCCTTTCGGACTGGGCGCGCAGCCCTTGAGCATGATGGAAAAACACAGCAGGCACCAGGATATCCTGTTCTCACAGGATTTCCTGTTTGCATCGCAAGCAGCCCTGCTCGCATTCGGGTTCTGGATAAGCCTGAAAGTGATCCAACATCGCGGATACGTATTGGCCGGCGCTGCAGGCTTGCGCCTGTCACCCATGATAATGTTTGCAATTACCATTACCGGGCTGCATGTCTGGTTGCTGATGCAGCCCATGATGATGAGATTTTGAGCAAAATGGACAGGCGTAACTTTTTCAGGATGGGTTTGCAGAAAGCCGCTGAAACAGCCGTCCGGCTTGCGGATGAATCCGTGACACAACGCGCCAGGCACTGGATTCGGCCGCCTTATGCCCAGGCTGAACTGGAATTCCTGCTTGCCTGTACCCGCTGTGACAAGTGCATAGAGGCCTGTCCCCATAATGTCCTCTTTAAATTGCCGGCTAGACTTGGCGCACAGGTCGTGGGCACGCCGGCAATGGATGTGCTGAACAGGGGTTGTCATCTCTGCGATGACTGGCCGTGTGTCAACGCCTGTGAACCGGACGCGTTGCGCCTTCCCGCCACGGCCGAAGATGAGGACGCGCCGTTACCGAAACTGGCGCATGCGGAAATCAACGTCTCGGCTTGCCTGCCTTACCTGGGGCCAGAGTGCGGCGCCTGCAAACCTGCCTGCCCGGTCCCCGGCGCAATGACCTGGAAGATGGAAAAGCCTGAGATCAACCCGGACATCTGCACGGGCTGCGGATTGTGCAGGGAGGCATGCATAGTCGAACCGAAGGCAGTGAACATCTCCTCGCTCCCTCCTGAAATCCGGGAGTTGCCGTCCGGTAGTCCCTGAGCGTTCGGGATGCCTGCTTACCGGGCAATTATCTGTGTGCTGGCGGTTTGCCTGGGCCCTGCGCAGGCAGCCGATTGTCTGTCGGGTCAGCTGTCCTGTTCCGAGCCACTGCAGTCGGAACTGCGCCAGGCGCTTACGGACAGGGGAGAGGACTACCGGCCCAGGACAAGGCACCTGGGCCCGGATGGACGGCCGCTGTTCATAAACCGGTTAATCTTCGAAGATTCCCCATACCTGTTGCAACATGCGCATAACCCCGTGAACTGGCATAGCTGGGGCAGCGAGGCGTTTGCGCGCGCCGGGGAGGAGGGTAAACCGGTGTTTTTGTCGATTGGTTATTCCACCTGCCACTGGTGTCACGTAATGGAGAGGGAGAGTTTTGAAGACATCGCGATTGCCCGGTACCTGAACGAACATTTTATCCCCGTTAAAGTGGACCGGGAAAGACGCCCCGATATCGACGAAATATATATGTCGGCGTTACTGCTCACAAAAGGGCAGGGAGGATGGCCCCTGTCAAGTTTCCTGACCCATGACGGAAAACCGTTTTATTCAGGTACCTATTACCCGCAGGACGAGTTCCTGGGACTGCTCAAACAGGTCAGGGAGTTGTGGGCAACGCAGCACGATGACCTGGACTTGCTGGCGGAGAAGATCGCAGATGCCGTAACGGGCTCCATGCAGGCCAGGGGCAGGGTAGCCGCTATCGGCCCGGACCTGGTGCAAGGCGCCGTTTCCCGGATTTTATATGGCTACGATCAACAGTGGGGCGGGTTCGGCGGGGCGCCCAGGTTTACCAATGAATCGTCCCTGATGTTGTTGTTGCAGCACGGCTACCGCAACATGAATGAAACAGGCATTGCCGCTGCGGAACATACGTTGACGATGATGGCCCATGGCGGGCTGTATGACCAGGTGGGCGGCGGATTTCACCGCTATTCGACAGATGCGCGTTGGCTGGTCCCGCATTTTGAAAAAATGCTGTACCACCAGGCTAATATGGCCAGGGTCTACCTTGACGCCTACCGCTATACGGGGAACAGGTTTTTTGCGCGTATCGCGGAGCAGACACTGGACTTTATGTTACGTGACATGAGATCCCCTGATGGCGGCTTTTATTCGGCCGTGGATGCGGAAAGCGCCGGAGAAGAGGGCCGCTTTTACGTGTGGTCTCTTGATGAGATAAACCATTCACTCCCGCCCGGAGATGCAGCGCTTGCGCGTTCGGTTTTCGGGCTAACGGAACAAGGCAACTTTAACGGGAGAAATATTCTGCATTTTCCCGATGAATTACCTGATCTGGCAAAAAACCTGGATATGGACGAGCTGGAATTGATCTCAAGACTGGACGGCATTCGGGAAAGACTGCGCCTGGAGAGGGAGAAACGGCCGCATCCGCTGGTTGACAGAAAAACCCTGGTGGCCTGGAACGGCATGGCGATTGCCGCGCTGGCTATGTCCGCCCGGGCGCTGGACCGGCAGGAGTACCTTGGAGCCGCAACAGCAACAGCCGAGTTCCTCTGGAAGCGCCAGCGCAGCAATGACGGCAGCCTGTTGCGCATACATTACGCCGGCCGGTCTTCCGGCAAGGCGACACAGGACGACTATGCGTATTTCGCCCAAGGGTTGATTGCCTTGTATGACGCCACCGGAGAGCGGGTGTGGCTGGAACGGGCTGTTGAACTGGTCCGGACAATGGTGGACAGGTTCTGGGACCGCGAGGCCGGCGGTTTCTACATGAGCGAAGTTGAGGACACCCTTTTTGTCATGCCTAAACAATTTCGTGACGGTGATATGCCTTCCGGGAATTCCGCGGCGTTGCATGTCCTGGTAAGCCTGTCGAGCCGTGTCAGGGACTGGGATTATAAAAACCTTGCCGTCCGGTTAATCGAGACGTTTTCTGCGGTGCTGGGCGAACAGGCCGGAACCAGTCCGTATTTTATGGTTGCCGTCGACAGGTATCTGAACAATGCCGCAGGCGACACCGAGTATGCCGCCCGCGGAGAGATAAAGTTAACGGCGCGGAAAGCGGAGGATTACGACAAGATCCGGATCAACCTGGATATCGCACCGGGATGGCATGTCAATGCTTACCGCCCCGGAGCTGAAAACCTTATCCCGCTGGACATAAACATTGCCGGAAACCGCGGCCGATGGGAGTTGCTCAGGGTCTCTTACCCCGAACCCCGGCTGAAAGAGTTGTCATTTGAAGACGGGAAGCTCGCGCTGTATGAAAACAGTGTCGACATTCCCCTGGAATTGAGGCCTCCGCCGGACCGGGAGTTTTTCCATGACCGGAGGCTGGACCTCAAAATACGGTTGCAGGCCTGTGATGATGAAATTTGCCTGCCGCCTGAAGACGTGGTGTTGGAATACCTGCATCCAGATAACCCCTGACTAGCAGTCTGTCGGACTTGGCCCGTATATCTCACCAAGGTAACATGCAGACGTAATTTATTGCATTTATATAAATGTCCCCATTTACAGTAGGAGAAACAGTCATTGCCGCCTCAAAACGGCAGGGCATGGCCGCCGGTTCGTCCCTGTTTTGGCCGGTTCATCCGGTGTTGCCCCGGTATTGTCGTTGTGTCGCCGAGGAATGACGAGCGGGGAGGCTTTACCAGCGTGACGTGACGCGGATGGCGGCCTCGTACTCGGCGGCGGCGCCGGGCGGTGTGCGGCGGGTGGCGGAGAGGTCGATGCTGAGGTCGGGCGCGTGCGGCCCGGCCGGGGTGAGTTGCCAGCCCAGGGTGTAGTCGCCGGCCCCGCCGCCCAGGGTATAGCCCAGGGTGGGAGAACCGACAAAGCGGCCGCGGAGCACGGGCAGGCCCCAGGCGGCCTCGGCACTCCAATGGCCTTGTGCGCCGCCCGGGTTGCTTGTGGGCAGCTCGCTCGCGAACAGGGCGTCCAGGCCGCCCGAGGACGGGCCGCCGAGCCGGTGGGTCACGGTCAGGGACGGGCCCAGCAGGGAGCTGAGGTCCGGGTCGAAGGCCAGGGCGGCCGAGAGGCCGTAGTTCTCAAATGACGTGTCCCGGTGCGCCACCAGGGTGCGGCCTTCAACTTCCGCAGTCAGGCCGAGGCGCGCGCTCTCCCAGCGCAACGCCGCGCCCAGCTCTATCCCCAGTCCGGTCTCGGCGTCCCCGGCGTCATAGCGCAGGCCGGCCTCGAGGGCGGGCTGCAGCGTGTTCTCCCCCGGTAGCGCCAAGGACCAGCCGCCTTCCAGGCCCAGGCGCAGGCGCGCGGTCCCGGCCGCGGCGGACTCCATGCCGACAATCTCCTTTGATGTCGTGCGCGTCCACTGCGCATCGCCCACCAGGGCCAGCTCGGGGCCCGCCTCCCCGAGCAGGGCGCCGATGTGGCTGCGCACCCCGCCGGCGGCCAGGTACCAGCCCAGGTCGGTCTTGAGAATCTCGGTCAGCGCCCCGGACTCCCGCGTGGGGGACAGCGTCAGGCGGCCGCGGCCGTGGCCCAGCGCGCCCCAGATGTCGGTGTGTGCCCAGCGCAGGGCGGCATAGGGCAGCACCGAGGTCAGGGCCGCCTCCACTTTACCTTCGCCGTGTTCGCCCCGGTAGCTGCCGTCGGCGCCGGTCAGCATCAGCGCCGCCCCGGCCTGCCAGTTAGCCCGCGCATAGTCCGCGCCCAGCAGGCCGGTGCTCAATTCGCCGTCCAGGCCCAGCGCCCCGTCGGCGCCGCTAAAGCGGGCGTGCAGGCCCCGGCCCCACAGGGCGACACTGCCGCCGGCGTCGTCCGGGGCGCGGGTGTAGCTGAAGGCCGACCCGGCCAGGGCCTCGGCCAGCGTCACCGTGCGCGTGGTGTACGTCGTCTCCCGGGCGTCGTCCGGGAACACGCTGCCGGAGGCGGCGTGCACACCGGGGGCGATGCGCACCCCGGGGGGGACCTGCGACCCGGCGGCGTGCAGGCCGGGGGCGGGGGTCGGCACGGCGTCACCGGCCGGCGGCTGTCCTTGCGCCGCCGCCTGCGGCCCGTGCACAGCCGCTGTCTGTGGCCCGTGCCTGTCCGGCGTCTGCATAATGAAGGTCTGTCTACTGGATTCCGGGTCAAGCCCGGAATGACGAACGGAGCCGGAACGACGAACGGTGGGCGCCTGAGACTCGTGCACCTCCGCCGTCTGCGGCCCGTGCACCGGCGTCTCTGATCCATGCGCTTGTGGCGTTTGCGGCTCGTAGCTATCCGGTGTCTGCGGCCCGTGCCTGTCCGGCGTCTGTATCCCCTGTGGCCTGTCTCTGTCCGTTGCGCCGCCGTTGACGGTGAACCCCCGTCCCAGGACGCGGCCGCTGAGTCCCGGCGCGCGGGACGCCTGCAGCCGGGCGGTGATGCCGTCCACGGCCTGCTCCGCCAGGCCGCGGCCGAAGCGGCCCAGCCAGGCGGCCGGCAGCGGGCCGTCGTTCTCGATGGTGCCGGTGGCGATGGCGCGGGTGATGCGCACCACCGCCGGGCGCGGGTTGCGAATCTCGAGCTCGAAGGTCTCATTGCCCTCGTCGATGTCGTCCTCCACCGCCCACACCCGGTAGGTGAGGGTCCTCTCGCCCTGCTCGAACGTGACGCTGTTGCCATAGCATTCGAAGTCGTATCCGATGTTGGCCTTACCGGCAAAGCAGAGGGTTTGCACGGTGATCGGGCCGGGCGCGGCCCGGCTCAGGGAAATCACGAACTCCAGGTCCTCGCCCTCCTTCGCACTCGCATCCCCGATCGACACCTCGATGCCCGCGTAGTTGGACTCATCGTTGTCGCGCACGGTGACGCTGGCCTCATCCGCAGCCGCCACCGTGTAGCCGGCGCCCGCGCGCACGGTGGCCGTGACCGAGCCGTTGGGCTCGTCCTCACTGTCGTCCACCGTCTTGACCCTGTGGGTCAGCGAGCCTGAGGTCGGCACCGTCACCGTCTCCTCGCCCGTCGCGCCGGGCGCGGCGACACGGCCCTGCTGGACGATATACAGGGTGACCCTGAGCGGCGTGGCGGGGGCCGGGGTCGCGGTCACCGTGAAGCTCGCCCGGCCGCCCTCGTCAATGGCCGCCCCGGCCGTCACGCTCACCGCGGGCAGCGGGGCGTCGTCGTCCTCCACGGTGACGCCGGCGCGGTGGGGGCTGCCCAGGACGTAACCCTCGCCCCCGGCCAGGGTCGCCGTCACCGGGCCGTCGGCCTCGTGGGCCTCGTCCCTCACCGTGGCGACGTGGTAGCTCGCCGAGGTCTTGCCGGCCGGGAGGGTGACCGTATCGCTCCCCTCGTCCCCGGGGGCCACGAAGTCGCTGCCCGGGGCGTCGGCGATGCTGAGATTCACCGCAAGGTCCGTCGCCGGCGCGGGGTGGGCGGTGAGCGTGAACGCGGCGCTGCCGCCTTCGGTGATGGTGCCCCCGCCCGTGACGGTGACGGTCGGCGTCGTATCGCTGGCCGCAATAGTGAGCGTGTGCGCGGGACGCCTGCCCAGGGTGTAGCCGGTCCCGCCGGTGAGCGTGAGCACCACCGTCTCGGCGGGCTCCTCGTCGGCATCGTCGATGAGGGTGACCGGTATGTCCGCGGACGTGGCCAGCGCCGGCACCGTGAGACTGCCGGAATTCGCGATGGTGAAGTCGGACCCCGCGGTGGCGCTGCCGCCCACGGTGTAGGTGAGCGCCAGCGCCGAGGCCGAGGGCCGGCCCAGCGCAATGCGCACCTGCACCGTGCCGGCGTCCTCGTCCGCCTGCGCGGTCGCCGCCCCGAACTCGGCCGCGGGCGCGGCGTCGTTGTCGGCCACCGCCACTGAGGCCGTGCCGTGCGCGCCCGAGGGCGTGTAGCCCGGTGAGGGCCGGACCTCCGCGGCGAGGGTGCCGCCGGGTTCGTCCACGTTATCATCGACCGTCTTGACGGTCAGGGTGCCCGTGCCGGACGTATCGATACCGACCGTGCGCTGGCCCTGCTGGCCCTGCCGCACAAAGTCGCCACTGTCGGCCACTTCCAGGTGCACGGTGATGGCGGCCCCGGGCGCGGGGTGGGCGGTGAGCGTGAAGGTCGCCGCCGCGCCCTCGGTAATGGCCGTCCCCGCGGCAATGCTGATGGTGGGCGGGTCATCGTCGTCACGCACCGTGACGGTGGCAGCGCCCGCGGTGGCCGAGGGCGCATAGCCCGTCCCGGCCTTGACGGTGGCGGTGATACTGCCGTGGGGCTCATCACCCGTGTCGTTATCGGTGCCCACGGTCAGCGTGCCCGTGCCGGCGGTGTCGATATCGACCATCTTCGTGCCCGTCGCGCCGGCCTCGGCAAAGCTGCCGCGCTCGGTCACCTCGATGTTCACGGTGAGCGCAGACTTGGGCGCCGGAGCGGCCGTGAGCGTGAAGGTCACGTCACCGCCCTCGGTGACCACCTCGTCCGGCGCAATGCTGACCAGCGGCTGCGGCGGCGGGTCGTCGTTGTCCGCGACCGCGACCGTGGCGCGGGCGGCCGTGCCGGACGGCGCGTAGCCCGTGCCGGTCCCGATGGTGGCGGTGAGCGTGCCGTCGGGCTCGTCCACGCCCGTATCGTCCTTCGTCTTTACCGTCAGGGTGGCCGTGCCGGAGGTCCCGATCGCTACTTGGCGCGCCCCGTCCTGGCCGTCCTCGGCAAACGCGCCGCTGTCCGTCACGGTCACGTTCACCGTGATGGCGGCCTTGGGCGCGGGAGAGGCGGTCAGGGTGAAGGTGGCCTCGCCGCCTTCGGTGATGGCCGGCCCCGCGGCGATGCTGACCAGCGGCGGGTCATCGTCCCTGACCGCGACGCTGGCGCTGGCGTCGGTCCCGGACGGGGCGTAGCCCTCGCCGGTCCGAATGGTGGCGGTGAGCATGCCGTCCGGCTCCTCGGTCCCGTCATCCACGGTGGGCACCGAGAACGCGCCGGCACCGTCGCGGCCGACCCGCACCGCGCGCGCGCCGGTCTGGCCGGCCTTGGCGAAGTGACCACTGTCGGCCACGTTCACGTTCACAAACACCGGGGCAGTCGGCGCGGGCGCGACGGACACAGTGAACACCGCATTGCCGCCCTCGGTGATGCTTGGACCTGCGGCGATGCTGGCCGCAGGCGGTGGCGGCGGCGCGGGCGGCGGCGCCTCGTCGTCGGCGATGGTCAGCGTGTGGACATGTGTGCCCCCCACCGCATACCCCTCGCCCGCGTCAAGTGTCAGGACCACGGTCTCGCCGGGGTCGGCCACGGCATCGTCGGTCACGGCCACTTCGACGTCGGCGGAGGCGGCACCCGCGGACACCGCCAGCGTCCCGCTCAGTGCCTCGTAATCCTCACCCGCGGTCGCGCTGCCGTCGACCGTGTAATTGAGCGTCAGGGCCGCCGTTGGCGCCGGGTCGAAAGTGACCGTCACGCTCACCGCGCCCCCGTCCTCGGGCGCGCTGGCCTCACCCGTGGCGAACGCCGCCACCGGCGTGCCCGGCGGCACCGGGTCGGTGAGCGTCAGCTCCACGACGGTGTCTTCGCCCAGGATGTAGGGCGAGTAGTGCGCCACGCGGTTGTCCGGGATGGGCACGAGTGCCAGGCGCAGCGTCTCCGCGCCCTCGGTGCGGCCGTCGTCGCGCGGCACCAGCCGGAACCGCTGGTACTGGGGCACGTCGTTGCTGTACACCGCCACCGGCAGGGCGGGCGGGGGCGCCGGGCGCCAGCCGTCCCGCCAGCGGTACTCCAGGCGGTAGTCCGCGCGGGTGGCCGTGCCCGTGGCCTTAAGGAACACCTCGTCAAACAGCGTATCGTCGTAATTGAAGCGCCCGGACTCCACCACCACCCGCAGTTCCACCGGGTCGCCATCCTCGGCCACCGTGGCCGGCGCGCCCGGCGCCAGCGCCAGGGACAGCGTCGGCGTCGGTTCCTCGTCGTCGTCGATGGTCACCGGCAGGCTCTTGGCGATCGAGCCGTAGTCCGCGCCCGATGCCGTGTGGGTGAGCGTCGCGCTGTCGTTGCCGGGGCCGTTGTCGTGCGCGGCCGTGACCGTCACGGTCTGCGCGCTGTGCCAGTCGGACGCCGTGAACGCGAGGGTGGCCTGGTTGCCGTTCTGGTCCGGATCGGTATCCAGCGTCAGGTCGGTGCCGGAGGTCCCGGCCACGGTCACCGTCACCGTGCCGCCGACCGGCTCGGTGGCGAGCGCCACCGTGTAGGTGGCCGCCGTGCCCTCGTCCACGGTCAGCGCGGCGGGCGAGAGCACAAGGCCCTTGACGTCGTCGTTGACGATGGCCACCGTCTGCGGCGAACCCGACGGCTCGAGACTGTCGCCGAAGCCGTCCTTCGAGGGGGCGCGGGCGCCCGAGCCAAAGGCAATGCTCACGCTGCGCGCCACGGCCTCGTTGTTGTTCACCGCGGCCAGGAGGAGCGTCGCGGTCTGCGCGTCGGCGCCAGCGAACACCACCGCCGGGTCCTGGGCGCTGTGGGGACTGGCTGTTGAGAGCGTGACGCCGGTGTTGGTCGCGCCGGCCTTCTTGGCCAGGGTGTAGTGGTCGGTCACCGTGGCCCCGGTCACGCTGAGGGGCACGGTCACGGTCTCGCCCGCGACGAGTGCGCGGCCCAGGGTCACGGTGATATCGGTGCTGTTGCCATTGCCCGATTCATTGATGCTGGTAGCGCCCACCGCCAGCGTCACCGGCAGCGCGTCGTCGTTGACGATTTTATAGGTGGCGGGATTGCCCGCGGCGGCAATAGACCAGCCGACCGGCAGCGGCGTCACGCTGCTCGCGGCCAGGGTCACAGTCACGGTCTCGTCGGACTCCGGGGTCGTGTCGCCGAAGACCTGGAGCCTCCAGGTGTGGCTGGTGTCGTTCCGGCCGAGGGAGTATGCGACGCAGCCGCTGTCCCATTGCAGCGAGCTGCTCCCGGCGGGAGATACCAGCCGGTAGTCCTCACCCTCCGCCTTCGAGGAATTCTCGTCGCGCATCGCCGTGCCGGCGAAGCACAGGGTGTAGTGCAGTGACTCGCCGGCATCGACATTCGGCTTGGTCACGGTGAAGTCGAGGTAGGCGTCGGTGTTGTCGGCCTCGCTGACCGAGGCTTTCGCCGGCGCCAGCGCCACTTCGAGCGAGGGGTCGCGGACCGTGACGGACGCCGCGTTGGCCTTGCCGACGAAGTAGGTCCCGGGGGTGGTGGGCGGGCGCACTGTGACCGTGACTTCGCTGCTCGCTTCGGGTGTCTGGTCCGTCTGCGTCGCAACGGTGTAGGATTCCTGCGCCTCGTTGGCCGGGATGGTGACCGTCGTGTCGCCCTCGTCGCCGGCTGCCACAAAGTCCCCGCCCCCGCTCTCGGCCACGTTCAGGTTGACGGTCATGGGGCTTGCCGACACCGCGTTGCGGCGCACCGTGAAGGCCGCGCCCGCGCCCTCAGTAACGGCTGAGGAGTCGGCAGCGATCGTTACCGTCGGATCATTGTCGGCGATGTAAACGTCGATGTGGTCGGGCACGACACCGATGGGCAGCCAGGCCGGCGCCGCCTGAATGCGCAACCGCTCGGTCGGCTCGACCGTGTCGTCGTCAACCAGGTCGAACTCCAGCGTGAAGCTCGTGGCGCCCGCCTTGATGGTCGCGAACTCGGGGCGCGCGTAGGCCGCTTCGTAGTCCTCTCCCTTCGTCGCGGCGTCCTTCCACGGCCCCGGGTCATTTTCCGGGTCCTGCGGGTTGGCGTGCGTGTCGCGGTTGAGGTAGACGAAACTGACATCGATGTCCCGGCTGAGCGCCCGCGAGAGTGTGAGCGCCAGGCTCGCCGTGCCGTCGTCCTCGGCGACGTCGTGCCTGCCGGTCTTGGTGAAGCCGAAGATGAATTCGTCGTCGGCCACCGTCGCATCGATGCCGTTCGCCGCGGCATGGCGCCCCGCCCCGCCGGGCACGTTGGTGTGGGTGTCGGCGGCGAACTGCTGGTTCGACCCGAGCGCCACGGTCACCGTCTCTTCGTCATTCTCGAGCGCTGTGTCGGTGGGCTCCAACTCAAGCGTCGCCACGCGCGCGCCGCGCCCGGCGAAGATCACCGTGGGCGTGAGCGTGTCCGCGTTTTCGATGCTCACGCCCGTGTTCAGCCCGTCGCCGTCGCTGGCGGCCAGGCCGGCGAAGTCGCCGGCCGTGATGTCCTTGCCGGACAGGACGAGGGGCGCGTCGATGCGCTCGCCGGCAAAGAGCGCGCGGGAGAGCGTCACGGTGAACCTCAGCTTGTCGCCCGGGAGCGCCAAACTGCCCTCGGCGGTGCCTTCGGTGAGGGTGACGGCGCTGCCGCTGCGGGCGAGCGAGACGATGACCCCGATGCCGTCGTCGTCGAGGATGGTACCCGCGGCGTCGAGGGTTGCGCCCCCGCCCTCAAGCGTCGCGTTCGAGGGTGAGGAGAGCCTGAGCGCCACCGTCTCGTCGGATTCGTCCGCGGTGTCGCCGGTCACCGAGACATTGAGCTGCTTGGTGGTCTCGCCGGCGGCGAAGGTGAGCGTGCCGCCCGTCACGGTGGCGTAGTCGGCGCCCGCCGTCGCGGTGCCCGTCCCGACATCGGCCCACGCGACCGTGACCGTCTTCCCGCTCGCCGGCGCCAGCGTCACCGTGAAGCCGAGGTTGGTGCTGCCGGTGTTGCCCTCGGCGACCGCGGCCGATGCGATGGACAGCACCGGCGCCCCATCGTCGTCGGCCACCGTCGCGCTTACCGCCACCGCGGGCGCATCGGCATAGTCGGCGCCGGAGGCCGAGACTGCATGCACGATCGTCCCGGTGCTCTGCTCATCCTCGTTGTCGATGTCATCGTCGATGGCGGTCACGGTCACCGTCTGCGGCTCGTTCCAGTTCGATGGCGTGAAGGTGAGCTCGCCCGGACTCAGATGCAGCGCAACGCCGGAGGACGAGAGGGTCACGGTCACATCGTCGCTCGGCGCGTGGCTGAGGCGCAGCGTATAGCTTGCCTCGTTCTCCTTGACCTCTGTGGTTCCCGGATCGTCGGCCTCGGCGAGCGCCAGCGCGTCCGTGGACGCGACGACCGTGCGCACGTCGTTGTCTTCAACCGACACCAGCACCGAGCGGATGGTGATGCCGTGGTAGGCATGGGTGTTGTCCGAGGGGACCGCCGCGGCGTGGGTCAGGGCGACATTCCGCTCGCCTACACCGTCGGCGTCCTCCACGGCGCGCACCGTGACCGTCTGCG
>JAPOYX010000134.1 GCA_026706345.1 Gemmatimonadota bacterium
ACGGTCGGCGCCAGCGGCCATCCAGCCGAACTGGTCGCGTTGAAGCTGGGCGAAGAGCCCGAAGCCGAAGAAGGCGAATAGCCGGTAAGACGGAGAATTGGGTAAGCATGAGCGCAAAACAGAGGAGATTCGTAATGAAACGTTTCATGTGGAGCGTGGCAGCCGCAATGCTGATTCTGACCGGTATACATGGCACGGCCGCCGCGCAGGACAATATGCTGACCGACGCGGAGCAGGAAGCGGGCTGGAAGCTGTTGTTCGACGGCCAGACCCTCCTGGGCTGGACCCACCGCGGCGGCAGTGCCATCTGGGCGGTGGAAGACGGCATGCTCACCGGCGAGGTGACGGGCCGAGGCCCCGGTTACATCGGCACCTACGACGAGTTCACGAACTTCGAACTGAGCGTGCAGTTCAACCAGGACGCGGGGCACAACAGCGGTGTCTTCGTCCGCGGACCGCGTGATACCGGGGCGCGGGTGAACCAGTACTCCTTCTACGAGATCAACATCGCGGACACCCACGGTTCGGGCTATACCACGGGCAGCATCGTGGCACTGGCCAAGTACGAGCCGCCGCCGCAAACCGAGGGCCAGTGGAACACCATGATCATCACCGCCGACGGACGCGACATCACGGTCACGTTGAACGGGGAAGAAGCGGTCAAGATCCAGGACTCCTCGCACTACAGCGGCGTAGTCGTGCTGCAGGCCTTCGGCCAGGGCAAGATCCGCTTCAAGAACGTCAAGATTCGTGCATTGGATTAATGAACACCGCGGGGCGGGCGATCCGTCCGCCCCGCCGCATCGATTCGGTACACGATGAAAACGATTCTCCCAGCCTGCGTCGTACTCCTTCTGCACGTATCCCCCGCCTTCGCCTGGCAACAATCCACTTCGGATACCACAGACGTCCAGGTAGATTACGTCCTTCAGCCAGTCGAAATCACCGCTACCCGCTATATCCGGGACATCCTCGACGTACCCTATGCCGTGGACAGAGTGGGGCGGAACGAGATCCAGCTTGGCGAACCGGGACTGTCGCTGGAGGAGAGCGTCCGCAGCCTTCCCGGCATCATCGTGCACAACCGCAACAACGTGTCGCAGGGCGACCGGATCAGCATCCGCGGCCTGGGCAGTCGGGCGTCGTTCGGCGTGCGCGGGGTGAAGGTGGTCCTGGATGGCATCCCCCTGACCATGGCCGACGGCCAGTCCCAGCTCAACAACCTCGACCTGACCTCGGCGGGGCAGATCGAAGTACTGCGCGGTCCCAGTTCCTCGCTTTACGGCAACGCGGCGGGCGGAGTCATCCAGATACGCACCGAAGGGTCCCCGGACACGCCGCTGGAGGTCACCCCCCGTTTCATAACCGGCTCCCACGGCCTGCGCCGCATACAGGGCAAGGCGGCCGGCAGTTCGGGCGACTACCGGTTTCTCGTAAACTACAATACGCTCTGGTTCGACGGTTTTCGGGACCATGCCTTCGCGCGATCGACCGGAATCAATTCGATCGGGAAACGGATGATCGGCGAAACCTGGACCGTGACGACCGTGGCCAATTACTACAACGCCCCATACCAGTACAACCCGAGCTCTCTAGACAAGGCCACGGCCGAGTCGGACCCCGCCAGCGCGAGGGCCTTCGTTCAGCGACAGGGCGCGTCCAAGAAGGTCAGGCAGGTCCAGGGCGGCCTGTCCCTGCGTTACGAGGCGCCCGGGTCCCAGGGGGAGATCACGGTATTCGGGATGGGACGCACGCTGTTCAATCCCATCCCGGGCCGGATCATCGACCTGGACCGCATGGCCGGGGGAATTCGGGGAGTGTACAGCCGCGAGGGAAGGATCGGAAACAGCGGATTCCGGATGACGGCCGGAGTAGACCTGGAGATACAGCGCGACGAACGGCGTGAATTCGGCAACGGCGGCATTCCGGGCGACCTCGTGGGCACGCTGGACGACGCCCGCGTTTTCGACGAAATCTCCCGCGGCGACAAGCGGCTGGACCAGGACGAAGGCGTCGATGGTCTCGGCCCCTTCGTGGAACTGGAATGGTCACCCGGGCCCGATATATCCGTGACCGCTGGCGGGCGGTACGACCGGTTTCGATACGAGGCGGCGGATCGGTTTCTGAAGGATCAGACCGACGATTCGGGAACGCGGAACATGGCGCAGTTCAGTCCCCACCTGGGCTTGGCTTTCCGGCCCGCCCCGCTCACGGCGGTGTACGGCAATTTCTCCACCGCTTTCCAGACGCCGACCACCACGGAACTCAGCAACCAGCCCACACAGGCCGGCGGTTTCAACCCGAATCTCGAGCCCGAACGGCTTCGCGGCTTCGAAGCGGGCGTAAAGGGATTCCTGCCCGATGCCGGATTGGCCTATGACGCGGCCCTCTTCGCCTTCGGCATCCGCAACATGCTCCAGCCCTTTCAAGTCGACGATCCGGAGACGGACGAGATCTTTTATCGTAACGCGGGAGAGACGAGCAACCGGGGTATTGAACTGAAAGTGACCTGGTCCCCCCGTCCCGGGTTCGACCTCTCGCTGGCCTACACGGGCATGCAGTTCGAATTCAGCAATTTCGAGGTGGAGCGCGAGGTCGACGGAAGCACGCGGCGGTACCAACTGTCCGGCAACGAAGTGCCCGGCGTACCGCCCCATCACCTGTTCGCCGGTCTGGCCTACGCCCACCCCGGCACCGGTTCCTTCGTCGAACTGAACGCCCAGTGGACCGCGGAGTATTTCGCCAATGACTTCAACGGTCCCGCGCCAGGGAGTGAGAAACCGGAATCCGATTTTGTGAACGACGGCTACGGCCTCGTTGATTTTCGCATGGGAATCGAGTACAATAGCGACGGGGTCGGCGGAATTCTGTTCGCCGGCGTCAACAATCTGTTCGACGCGCGATATAACGGATCCGTCGTGCCCAACGCCTTCGGGGACCGCTTCTTCGAACCCGCAGCCGGCCGGACATGGTATATCGGACTGGGCCTTCCCGTAGGCGTCGGTTCGAGATAGCGGCTCGATTGCCTGCGTGATTGTTTCGGAGTATGATCCGTTCCAGAAGCCACAGGAGTAGTCCATGAACTCGTTTCTACGCGTACTCGGCCAGATCGCCTTCGTCATCGTTCTCGATGCCATAGTAATCGGCCTGATCTACTACGAAGCGGAACGATCGAAAGTCGCACTGGCCAATGCCAGGGCCGAAGCAGCCAAGCCCGTGACGATGTACGACCCGCGGACAGGGCTGGAGCTGAACCATCGGACCAGGCTGATCATGGGCGACGGCTATCCCGTGGTGGAACGGGAATGCGCCCAGTGCCACCCCACCCAGATCATCCGCTCTTACCGGGCGAACCGCGCGGAATGGCTGGACGCTATCCGGTGGATGCAGGCGGAAAAGGGACTGAAAAAGTTCGATCAGAAGACCGAAGAGACCATTCTGACCTATCTGGAAAACTACTACGGCAAGTAACCCTACCGATGGCCCATCAGGTCGACACCGAAATCGATGCCATAGAATACGCCTTTGACCGGGGCTGGTCGGACGGCCTGCCCGTCGTGCCGCCTACCCGCGATCGCATCGACCGGATGCTGGCCGCGCACGGTCTGGAGCCTGACCGGGAAATCGGACGGGTACCCGAACGAAACCGGACCATCACCGCGGAACTGGTTGCGGCCAACTCGGTGATGGCCGGTTGCACAGATACGCTTTTTCCCGTCGTCCTGGCCGCGGTGGAGGCCGTACTGAACCCTGAATTCAATGTCGTCGGTCCATCGGCCAGCACGGGCGGAGCCGCACCGCTGGTCATCGTTCACGGTCCCGCCGTGGCGAAGCTCGGCTTCAACACGGAAACCGCCGTGCTCGGCGCCGGGAACCGGGCCAACCTCACGGTGGGCCGAGCCCTGAACCTCGTCATCCGTAACGGGATAGGAAGCGTGCCCGGAGACCTGGACCGGGCGACCGTAGCCCATGCCGGACGCATCGCGTACTGCCTGCCCGAAGCGCGATGCGATGGGTGGCCGACGCTGGGGGACGATCTGGGGGTTCCTTCGGGAACAAGCGCCGTTACGGTTCTCGCCGCGGAAGCTCCGCACTCCGTGGCCGACCACGTCCACCACGAACCCATGGGCCTGGCGGCATCCTTTGCGAAAGTCGCCAGGGCGACCAACTATGCCGGGGCCGCCATCGTGTTCGTCATCTGCCCGGAACATCGGTCGGTCTTCAGTCAGGCCGGATGGACGCGGGCGATGATCCGTGAGGCGCTTTTCGACCGCACCACGACCACGGGCAGGGAGATCCGCTTCACGGGCCGGCACGACGACCTGGACCCCGATGGACGCATCACGTTGACGCCGGCCAAAGAGGATATCTGGATCGTCTTCGCGGGAGGCACCGCGGGCGGGCACTCCGCCGTGATCCCTCCGTGGCTGGGATCAGGCAGGGGCGTCGGATCCAGGCCGGTGACCAAGTATATACATGTATCTACGGATGCCTGACCAAAAGAGCCTGGGGAAAATCCGCCAGGAACGAATGAAGCGGGAAGGATGAATATGCCTGTAACCCTCGTCGACCCCACCGCCTCCGCCGGTCCGGCGGCCCTCCGGCATGCCCGCCGGCCGTTGGGGTCCCTGCACACCGTAGCCGCGCTTGTGGGCAATGGCAAACCCAACTCCGACGTGATCCTGCGGGGCGTGTTCGAGGGGTTCAGGAAGCGCCTCGCCCATCCCGTGGAAGCCGTCGAGTACACCAAAGAAAGCGCAAGCCGGGTCCTGTCGCCCGACATGACCGATCTGATCGTTCGAAGATGTAATTTCGCCCTGGTGGGCGTCGGCGACTGAGGCTCCTGCAGCGCGTGCAGCATGCACGATGCCCTCACGCTGGAGAACCACGGACTGCCGTCCGCACTGCTGTGCACATCCAGCTTCGCGCATACCGCGCGGGTCATGGCGGAGCAGTTGGGACAGGGAGATTATCCCATCATCGAGATCGAGCACCCCATCGGCAGACTGGACGGAGACGGGATCACCGAACGGGTCGAACAGGCCCTTGGCCGCGCAGCCGATCTATTGTTGTAAGATTATGCGGGGCTGTTAGTTCCAGCGACAACTTGAAATGTTACTTCAGGAGGAAATCCATGAAGCAGTCGTGCAGATTCATCCTGGCCGCCTGCCTGCTGGCCGGGGTGATCGCCCACAGTGCGCGGGCCCAGCAGACGACGCCGCAGGCGGGACTCCGAGAGAACCCGTCGCGCGTACACGCCCTCGAGAATGCGCGAGTGTATGTGCGGCCCGACCTCGTCATCGAGGGAGGCACCGTGGTCGTCCGGGACGGCCTGATCGTGGAGACGGGAGTGTCGGTCGAGGTCCCGTCGGACGCCCGCAGATGGGACTATTCGGGCATGACCATCTATCCGGGCCTGATCGAGATGTTTACCCAGGCGGGACTGCCGGGAAAGGCTGAAGACAATATCGCGGGATCCTCCTACTGGAACCCCGCCGTCCGTCCCGAGCGCGCGGCCGCCGAAGCGTACCGAATCAATGAAGCGGAGATCGTGAGACTGCGGAAATCCGGATTCGCGGCGGCCATGGTGGTGGCGGACCGCGGCGTGTTTGCGGGAAGCAGCGCAGTGGTCAAGCTCGGTGCCGGAACGCCCAACGAGAACGTCCTGAAGCGCGATGTCTTTCAGCATATCCGCATGAAGCGAAACCGAAACCGCACCTACCCGGCGGCCATGATGGGCGTGGCGGCCCTGATGCGCCAGACGATCCTGGACGCGCAGTGGTTCCGGGACGCCCACGCCGCCTATGCATCGAATCCGCGGCAGGACAGACCGGAGGAGAACGACGCGCTGGCGGCACTGGATGATGTGGTCGCCCGGAACCAAGCCGTCCTCATGAGTGTCGACGACGACCACGCCTTCCTGCGGGCCGCCCGGCTGGCGGAGGAGTTCGGACTGCGATTCCTCGTCAGGGGCAGCGGCCATGAGTACCGGATGCTGGACGCGGTCCGGGCCGCTGGCGTCCCCGTCATCCTGCCCATTGACTTTCCCCGGTCCGAGGCGCTGTCCGTCTCGACGCCCGAAGACGCTTCGAACGTGACGCTGGAAACGCTGCGGCACTGGGATCTGGCCCCGGGGAATCCGGGCCGATTGCATCGCGCGGGAATCCCAATCGCGTTGAGCAGCACGAGACTGGCGAGAAGCACCGATTTTCATGATCGCGTGCGGGAGGCCATAGCGCACGGGCTCGATTATGAAGCCGCGCTGGCGGCGCTCACCACGACCCCGGCATCTATGCTCGGGATCAGCCGGCAACTCGGAACCCTGGAACCCGGAAAACTGGCCAGCATGACCATCACCGACGGACCCCTCTTTGGCGAGAACGTGAACGTGCAGGACGTGTGGGTCGCCGGCGACCGCTACGTGGTGACGCCCCGCCCAGCCGTCGATCCCCGCGGCGGGTGGATGGTCATCCTGAAGGGTGACAGCCTGTCCCTGTCTATCAATGGTTCCCTGAATTCGCCGAAGGGTTCGGTCGATATCGACGGGGCAGCCGTTAAGGCGGACCGCATGGAACTCGATGACGCCCGGATCGCCTTCAGCCTCGAAGACCAGGCACTGGGAGAAGTCGGCGTATGGCGTCTGTCGGGTTCGATCCGGGGAGACCGGATCGCGGGACGGGGCGTCCGCCCGGACGGAGAAAGCGTGACCTGGACCGCGGAACGAACCCGTGCGAGAGAAGCGGAACCGGCCGAAATACCGGAGTCCGTCTCGATGGGCGATGATCCACCGGAACTGTATCCTCCCGGCGCCTTCGGCCGGGAAAGTGCACCGGAGCGGCCGGAGCACATCCTCGTCCGGAACGCCACTGTCTGGACCCTGGACGACCAAGGCAAACTGGAAAACGCGGACCTTCTGATACAGGCGGGTAAAATCGTCGAAGTCGGTACCGGTCTCGCCGCGCCCGGCGGCGCCCTGGAGATCGACGGCACCGGAAAGCATGTTACCCCCGGGATCATCGACGCCCATTCGCACACGGCCATCCTCGAGGGCATTAACGAGGGGACGCAGGCCGTGACCGCCGAGGTGGGCATCGGGGACGTAATCGACAGCTACGACATCGCCATGTACCGGGAACTGGCTGGAGGGCTCACGGTGGCCAATGTGCTGCACGGTTCGGCCAATCCTATCGGGGGCAAGAACCAGATCATCAAGCTGAGGTGGGGAGCCGGCCCGGAGGAACTCAAGTTCACCGAGGCCAAGGCAGGCATCAAGTTCGCCCTGGGCGAAAACGTCAAGCGCAGCAACTGGCGTGTTCTCAGCGACCGGTATCCCCAGACCCGCATGGGCGTCGAACAGATCATCCGCGACCGTTTCCTCGCGGCCCGGGAATACCAGGGGGCCTGGGACCGGTACAACGCTCTGGCGGATAAATCCGGCGTCGTGCCGCCGCGGCGCGATCTCGAACTTGAGACGCTACAGGAGGTCCTCGCCGGAGAACGGCTGGTCCACTGTCACTCCTATCGTCAGGACGAGATCCTGATGCTCATCCGGGTTGCCGACGAGTTCGGTTTCACCATCGGCACCTTCCAGCATGTCCTGGAAGGTTACAAGGTCGCCCCCGAGATCGCCGCCCACGGCGCGGGTGCTTCCGCGTTCAGCGACTGGTGGGCGTTCAAGATCGAAGCCTATGACGCCATTCCCCACAACGGGGCGTTGATGCACGAGGCGGGTGTGCTGGTCACCTTCAACTCCGACAGCGATGAACTGGCCCGGCGCTTGAACACCGAAGCCGCCAAGGCGGTGAAGTATGGCGGGGTCGATGAGGTGGAGGCCCTCAAATTCGTCACGTTGAACGCTGCGATACAACTGGCCATCGATCCCTACGTGGGTTCGCTCGAGCCGGGCAAGGATGCCGATTTCGTGATCTGGAACGGCCATCCCCTGTCCACCTACACGAAATGCGAACAGACCTGGATCGACGGAAGGAAGTACTTCGACATCGACGAGGACAGGGAGATGCGGACAGAAGTGGAGAAGGAACGGACGCGGCTGATCCAGAAACTGCTGAAAGCGCCCGAAACCGACGAAGAAGAAGCGCCGGAGGCGTAGGCGCGGAACACGCCGGTCTCCCGGCGAATGGAGGTTGGAAATGATGGTATTGTCCCGCAGGAGCCATGGAACCGACCCTTCGGCGAAGGGCGCTGCCGGCGCGCGGTGGATGCGAAGGATGATGCCCCGCGCTGCCGGCCCGTGGCGGATGCGAACGATGCTGCTCCTGTTGATTCTGGGGTTGGCGCCGGATCCTGTGGTCCGGGACGCGGCGGCCTCGAAACAGAAGCCGGCCGGACCGCAGGTACAACCCATCGCGTTGACAGGCGGCACCGTCCACACCGTGAGCGGCGCCATCATCGAGGGCGCCACGATACTCTTCGAAGCCGGCGTCATTACCGGAATCGGGACGGACCTGGATCTGCCCGAAAACACTATGGTCGTGGACGTAACGGGGAAGCATGTATATCCGGGGCTGCT
Source organism: Gemmatimonadota bacterium (assembly GCA_026706345.1). Taxonomy (NCBI): domain Bacteria; kingdom Pseudomonadati; phylum Gemmatimonadota; species Gemmatimonadota bacterium. Next base: position 8,531 of record JAPOYX010000134.1, read on the forward strand.
CGCGGCGCCGACGAACCTGGGCCTCACGGAGATCGGTTCGGTCCGGGCCACCCAGGATAACGTGGAGATCGGAGACATCACCCCGAGCGTGCGAGCCGTATCCGCCGTGAATCCTGACAGCGAGTATTTTCCGGTCGCCCGGGCGAACGGGATATTGACCGCTCTGACCATGCCGAGCGGTGGACTGATCGCCGGCCTTTCCGGCCTGATCGCGCTGGATGGATGGACCACCGAAGAAATGACCCTGGAGACCACAGCGGGCCTCCATGTGCAGTGGCCTTCCTATCGTATCTTCGACTTTGAGGGTTCCTCCAGCAGGGAGGAGCAGGTCGAAGCGCGCCGGGAAGCCCTGACGAAGCTGCGCGACGCCTTCAGAGAAGCCAGGGCGTACATGATCGCGAAAGAGGCCGAAGAAGCCGGTGGGGCCCCATTCCATCCCTCGGATCTCGGCTGGGACGCGATGATTCCGGTCCTGAGGAAAGAACTACCCGTATTCGTCCACGCCGCGGAAGAAAAGCAGATCCATGCCGCCATCGACTGGGCACTTGCCGAGGACGTACGGATCATCCTGGTCGGAGGCACTGACGCATGGCGGGTTGCGGACCGCGTGAAGGAACACGATATCCCCGTGATCATAGGCGCGGTGCACTACCTGCCCGCGCGCCGGTGGGAACCCTACGACACGCCCTTCACCAACGCACTGAAGTTGCATGAGGCCGGCCTGACCTTCTGCATCGGCCAGGGCGGGGGAGCCTCAAACGTGCGGAACCTGCCCTACCACGCCGCAACCGCGGCAGCCTACGGCCTGCCGAAGGAAGAAGCGCTCAAATCCGTCACCCTTTATCCCGCGCGCATCCTGGGCGTGGAGGACCGATTGGGCTCCCTGGAGACGGGCAAGGACGCCACCCTGATCGTTACCGACGGAGACCCGCTAGAGATCATGACCCGCGTGGACCAAGCCTTCATCCGGGGCCGGCCCGTTGACCTTAGCAGCAAGCACACCGATCTGTACGACAAGTACCGGGCCAGACTGGAACAGTTGAAGTGACGGAAGGCATCTGAACCAGGCACCGCTATGTCCCATTCCATACTCCTCAGCGGCTGCGGCAGCGCCGGAAAGTACGTGGCCCACGTGGCTGAACAGAGCGGTCGTGCCTGGGTGACCGCCCTGTTCGACCCGACCGAAGAGAAGCTTACAGCGACCGGGTCCCTCTATCCCGAAGCCGTTACCGGTGACGACCTCGGGTCGCTCATCGCGGATACGAGTCCGGACATCGTCGCCGTGGCGGGACCGGACCACCTGCACGCCGACCAGACCATCCTGGCCCTGGAACTCGGGGCCCATGCCCTCGTGGAAAAGCCACTGGCCACGACTGTCGCCGATGCCCGGCGCGTGATGGACGCCGCCGAACGGACGGGACTGACCGTGATGACCGATCATACCATCCGGTACATGTATCCGTGGCGGGAGATGTCCCAGACCGCGAGATCGGGCGAAATCGGCGACATCTTCTTCGTCCAGGGCGACTACATCCACGACATGTGGTCCATCTACCATCCCGGCGGACGTGGACATACCCCCTGGCGGATCGACCGGGAGAACCCGCAGAACATACTCCTGGGCGGCGGCTGCCATCCCATCGACAACATCCTGTCCACAGTGGACTCCCCAGTCATCGAAGTTTTCGCCTATGGCAGCAAGCGGTCCGTGCCCGAGTTTCCCTCGGACGACTGCTATATCGTTATGCTGAAATTCGAGAACGGGGTGCTCGGGAAGGTCTTCGTCTCCAGCGGTTGCTCGGGACACGGCATGGGAGGCGGCATGCTGGCCGTCTACGGCACAGACGGCACCCTGTGGAATGGAAAGCTCTACCGGCGCGGCGAGGAACCCGTCACGCTGCCCGATGCATCAAACGATGCGGCGGTGGGAGGACACGGCTGGGGCCGGTCCGTCATCGACTTCCTGGACACGCTCGACGGCAAAATGGAAAACCCGATCCCAGCCCGGGTCGGCGCCCGCGTAGTCGCCGTCTGCGAAGCCGGACTTGAGTCTATTCGCACCGGACTGCCGCAGAAGCCGGAATGGCCGTGAGTCGTCGCGACCGGCTGGCCCCGGTACTCTAAACGCCCGTTCCTCTAAGCCGAGCGTCCCCTGACGCGGCGTACTTACCCAGGCTTCAGCCCACGGAGATAGGCCATGCTCTTTTCTACCGCATCGCACAGACCGGCCTTCCGATAGACCTTTACCGAAGCAAAATGGGAATACCCGATGCGTTCCAGGGCATCGAGGACGGCAGCGAAGTCTATCCGGCCGGTGCCCGGAAGTCCCCCGTGGCTTTCGCAGAGATGCACGTGACGGAGACCGGCGCCGCAGTCGTAGATGGGCTGAATGGGGGAGATCTCCTCGATATGCATGTGGATGGTGTCGACCATGGGGCGGAGGGAGGTGGATCCGGTGCACAGGATCAGGCGCCGGACTTCTTCGACGCTGTTATTGAATCCCACCTGGAGGTGGTTTACCGGTTCGATCACGATGTCGATACCCCTGGTCTCGGCTTCCCGTCCCACGTGCTCAAGGCAGGAAGCGATCCGTTCATTGGCCACGGCAGGGTCGGGTTCGTCGGAGCGCAAACCCTGCAACAGGCCGATCACCAGGACGGCATCAAACCGTTCCGCGGTTTCCATGTATTCCACCAGGCGCTCGACAGTTCGGTCGCGGATGGATGCGTCCGGTGTGCTGAGACAGAGTCCCTCCTCGTATGCCGAGCCCGTGAGCAGCGAAACGACGGGCAGATCATTCGCCTGGGCGGCGTCCTCAATATCATCCAGACGACCGGCTAATTCGGTGGTGAGGTTCAGTTCCACGCCGGCATATCCGGCGGAACGAATGAAACGGAAAGTTTCTTCGATACTCCCGACCCAACCCGACGGGGGATCTGCGATCAGGAAGCTGAGACGGTCCATGGATTCAAGTCCCTGCGGGCGCGCTCGCGGTGTCGATCGGGGTTTGGCGGTCAGATTAACACCCGGCGCTCATGTTCCTCGCGGCACCTACAATATAGGTTGTTGCCTGAAGTGCCTGATAGATGTTTCTTAGTTGAATCCGATCCAATCTCACAATCCAGGAACCCCCATGGAAACCGACCTCGGTATTCTCTCCATCGTGCCGCCAGCCCTGGCCATCGTGCTGGCCTTCCTGACTCGGAACGCCGTGTATTCCCTGGCGGTGGCCTGCCTGGTGGGCGTCCTGATCTCGGGCCAGGGTCCCCTGGGGTTTTCCGAGCTAATGATCAACGCCATCGGAAACACCAGTTTCTCCTGGGTGTTCCTCCTCGAGATCTGCATCGGGATCATGATCGCCTTCTTCATCCGCACCGGCGCCATCCAGACCTTCACCCAGTGGGTGGCGTACCGGCAACTGTCGCGCAGGGGCGTGCAGCTCTGGACGTGGGTGCTGGGCATGTTCGTCTTCTTCAGCGACTACTTCAGCCCGCTTTTTGTCGGAACCACGATGCGAAGCCTGGCGGACAAGGCGCGCATTTCCAGGGAGAAACTGGCCTACATCGCCGACTCCACCTCGGCTCCGGTCATCGTCCTCATGCCCTTTACGGGCTGGGCGATCTACATCTCGGGGCTTACCATCGGCATGGGCCCAATCGCCGATGCCGGCGATGCGCTGAACGCCTTCATTCATTCCATTCCGTACAATATCTACGCCCTGGCGGCGGTGATTCTGGTCGGCATGTTCGCCGCCGGGGTGATCCCCGAATTCGGTCCCATGAAAAAAGCGGAACGCAGGGCGCTGGACGAAGGCAAGGTGCTTAGGGACGGCGCGGTCCCGCTCATCGGACGGGAGCTGACCGAAACCCCCATGTTCCCGGAAATAAAACCCCGCCTGTTCCTCAACTTCATCCTGCCGGTCATCCTGATCATCGTCATCGTCCTCGGCTCGTTTATTCTCACGGGGTCCGCGAAGACACTGGAAGCCTATCTCGCCGTCGTGATCTTCCTCGGGATTTCGATTCGTATGCAGGGGATCAGACTGAACGACATCATGGACACGGCCATGACGGGCATCAAGGGGATCATGCCGGCCATCATGATCCTGGCTTTCGCATATACGATCAACCAGCTGAGCAAAGACATGGGCACGGCCGACTACATGGTATCGATCACGAGGGATTTCCTCACTCCGTCCATGCTCCCCCTGGCTACCTACCTGCTGGCGGCCGTGATGGCCTTTTCCACGGGCACATCCTGGGGCACCTTCGCCATCATGTTGCCGATCGCGGTGCCCGTAGCCCTGGTTTACTCGGGAGACGCGTTGACCGATATCGTGTACGCGACCATAGCGGCCGTAGCCGGAGGCGGGGTCTTCGGCGATCATTGCTCCCCACTCTCCGATACCTCCATTCTCGCTTCGACGGGTGCGGCATCGGATCATATCGATCACGTCAGGACCCAGATTCCCTATGCGATGATCGCCGCCATGCTGACGGGCGTCGTATACCTCGTCATGGGCCTTACCGTGTGGACCTGATCGTATGACCAGGATGTGCGGACCGAGCCCCGTCCCAACTATCGTCAGATGACATCGATCGCATCGGTCTTCCTCCAGCGCATCCGTTCCTTCCGGGCGGTCCTCATCGGGGCCGCGCTTTCGGTGTTTATCGGCTTCACGGGGGAATTCAGCGCCAACCTGATCGGCTACGAACCTGCAGCGACCCATCTCCCGCCGGTTTTTCTCGTTCCCTTTCTGTTCTGCGTGCTGCTTCCCAATACCCTGGTCGCACGGGCGCGTCCCGCCGCGGCGCTCTCATTCTACGAAATGATCATGATTTTCGCCATGGGCTGGATCGCTTCCACGGTGCCCGACCAGGCCATGACCAAATACCTGCTCGTCGTGATCACCGCCCCCTTCTACTTCGCTTCCCCGGAAAACAGCTGGGAATCCATCTTCTTTCCGTATCTGCCCGATTGGCTGGTCCTCAGCGACAGGTCGGCGGCGCGGGTCTTCTACGAGGGACTCCAGTCGGGCCAGACCATCCCCTGGGCCGCCTGGCTGTCACCGATGTTCTGGTGGGGATCCTTCATTCTCGTCCTGCTCTTTGTCGGCGCGTGCATCGTCGTCATGCTCCGAAAGCAGTGGGTCGAGCACGAACGCCTCCAGTTTCCCCTGGGCGAAGTGGGCCTGCACCTGATCTCGCTGGGCGGCGGCAAAGGAGAGGGCGGCGACCGCTGGATCCAAATCGGTGCGGTCGCCATGTCCTTCGTGATGGTCTGGAACATCGTTTCCTTCTGGGGCGTATGGCCCCCGGTCCCGATCATGGCGGAACACTCGCAGATCCTGACCCTGGATCCGGCCTTTCCCGGACTCATCTTCCGAGTAAACGTATTCGTACTGTGTCTGCTGATCTTCGTAAACCGTGACGTGCTGCTCAGCATGTGGCTGTTTCTCGTCTTCTACGTGCTGCAGGAGGGATCGCTCAACCTGGTTGGCATCGGGTCCACGTCGGGCACCATCATTCATGGCGGCCTGGCGGGGATACAATCCATCGCGGGGCTGGTTACCTTCGTCCTTGTCGGCCTGTGGATGGCCCGCCGGCACCTCAAGGTCGTTTGGCGGCACGCCCTGGGCCGGAAAGGCGAGCTGGACGACTCAGAAGAGCTTTTTACCTATCGGACAGCCGTCTTCGGCTTCCCGCTGGGTCTTCTCTTCATTATCTGCTGGCTGTACGCCGCCGGCCTGTCCCTGCCGATCATGGCACTGTTCATCACGCTGCTTTTCATCTTCTACATCGCCCTGGCCCGCGTCGTGGCGGAAACAGGCTTGGTGACGCTCGACCTGCCCATCAACAGCCACCAGTTCTCCATCGCCATCGTGGGGTCCGCGCAGATCAGCCACGGCGATCTCACGGCCTTGGGCATGGCCAACGGGTTCGCCCGCAACTGGCGCACCTTCACCATGATCGGTACGTCCCACGTGGCCTGGCTGAAATCCCGGTGGCGCCAGCACCAGCAAGCCCAGGCCGCTCGACTACGGGACGCTTGGGTTTCCGGGAGCGGGAGCTCGGCAAAACACCTCTTCGCCGGCGTGGCCGTCGCGTTCTGCCTGAGCGCCGTGGCCTCCATCGGCTACGTCATCTACGCCGGAAACACCTTCGGTGCCCAGAACCTGCGGACCGACCTGGGTACGGACCGAGGTATCCGGTTCTACGACCTGATCGTGACCTGGGTCAACAACGCTACGCAGATCAGCGACCTCGAAATCCTGTTTTTCGGGAGTGGGGTCATTATGATGATCGTGCTCCTGGCCGGGCGGTTTCTTCTTCCGTGGTGGCCGCTCCATCCCATCGGCATGGTCGTCGTCATGTCCGCCCCGGTCAGGAACGCGTTCCTGACGATCTTCCTGGCCTGGCTGGTCCAGACCATCGTGTTCCGCATCGGCGGTCCGACGCTTTACCAGAAGGTCCGCCGGATGTTTATTGGCATATTGCTCGCCTATCTCTTCTGGCAGCTGGTCGCCATGGGGGTAGACCTGGCCTGGTTTCCGGACCGGCCCCATCGATGGGAGTCCTACTGAGAAAGGGGAATTGACACATGCAGTTCATCATGTTCACCAAGCACCTCGAGGGTCTCTCGCTGGCGGAAATCGCGGAGAAACTGAAAAGCGTGGGGGTTTCCGGAGCCGACCTGTGCGTACGGGACGGATATCCGGTGAATCCCGGGAATATCGGCCGGGCCCTGCCGGAAGCCGCGCGGGTGCTTTCCGATGAAGGACTTTCCATTCCGCTCGTGACCGCGCCGGGGGATTTCACTACGGCCAAGCTGGACTACGCGGAGAGATACTACGAGGCCTGCGGGGAGAACGGCGTAAAACACATCAAACTGGGGTACTGGCACTGGTCGCCGGGATCGGACTACTGGGCGGAACTGGACCGTGCGCGGAGGGAACTGGAGGGATTCCAGCGCCTGTCGGAGAAAACCGGTGTCAAAACCGTCGTGCATAACCACTCGGGCCACTCCATGGGCCTGAATTCGTCCGCCGTCATGCACGTTGTACAGGGATTCGACCCCCGCCACGTCGGCGTGTTCGCGGACGTTGGACACCTGTCCATCTGCGGAGAGCCGATCGACATGGCCCTCAACATCGTTCGGGAGTACCTGGCCGTCATGTCCTTCAAGGACCTGAAGCGGGTACAACGGGTCCACGATGGCGAGCGGCGGTGGGAGGTGGACGTGGTTCGCCTGGGCACGGGTTTCGGGGACTGGAAGACGGTGCTGTCCACGCTGAAGGCCCAGGGCTTCGACGGGCCCGTCAGCATGCACAGCGAGTACGGCGGCGAGCCCGTGGACACGGTCGTCGATCTCGCCCGGTCGGACCTGCGGTTCATCCGGAACCTGATGGAACAGCTATAAAGGAGCGTCGTCTGATTCTGCCGATCGGCAGACGCACGCACGACGCACGACGACGGCCGGGTTAAAACCCGGTCCTGCGTGCTACCAGTGCCAGATCTGATTCCAGGTCTCCATCCAGTCCCGGCCCTCGCTGACGACAGTCAGGTCATCGGGAAACGAGACCCCCGGCCTGCCCTTGTAGTGCGCGGCGTTGTCCACGGTGTCCAGTTCGATCGTGATCCTCGTAGGCGCCGCCGGCACGTAGGGCTCGATGTCCGGCAAGTCCAGCAGCGCCCGCCGCGTGCCGTCCTCGATCATCTGCCGCGCGCGCGCCGGGGGGATCTGCCGGGCCGAGTATCTAGACAGGCCGCGTTTGACGGCCACGACAGGAAGGTTCTCTCCCAGCAGTTCCCGGGATTCCCGGCATACAGCCTCGTCGCCGGTGACCAGCAGCACGGGACAGCCGTAGTGTCCGCAAAGTGCGGCGTTGATACCGACTTCGCCCACTTCGTCGTCGTTGAATCGCAGGCTGCGCCAGCCCGTGGTGGAGATCGTGTGGCACATGACGCCGTCCGCCGTGTTCGCCCGGGCGTGCATGCCGACGAAAACCGCGGCGTCGCAACCCGTCTCGAACATCTCGGTGTAACGCGACCAGGGATGCTTGGCCACCCATTCACAGCCGGGATCGAGCAACTCGGGCACCAGCGAATTGAAGGTCCAGTCCCCTCCGGCGCCGTGGCAGTCCACCACCACGATTTCCTTCGCGCCCGCGGCCCGGGCGCCCCGTACGGCGGCGTTGATCTCCTCTGTATACAGCCGCCGGCCTTCCTCGTACATGGGCTTTCCTCCCGTGACCTGGTCCCAGGCCACAATGCCGCTGACGCCTTCCATGTCCGTCATGATCAGTATGCGCATGATACTTCCTCTCCGTGCTAAGGGTAATCTGCTTTTTTGTCCCGCCAGGGTGTCGTTCAAGGGCGGCCGTCATTCGACCGCGGCTGTTTTTCGTCAATGGTCGTCATTCGACAGTAGCCGTCATTCGAAAAGGGCAAGTTCCGAAACCGGGACGATACCCACGTCCTCGGCCCGCGCGTACAGGTCTTGAATCGCCGCTTCCCCGTCATCGCCGTACTGCAGCGAATACCTGTTAACGTAAAGATCGATGTGTTGCTGCATGACCGTTTCATCCATCTCCTGGGCGTGGCGCCGGATATAGGGCCTCACCTCATCGGGATGGGCGTAGGCGTATTCGATGCTCGATCGTATGGACCGGTCGAGGCACTCGTGCATCGCGCCGCCCAGGTCCCTCCGCGCGAGTATACCGCCCAGGGGAATCGGGTGTCCCGTCTCATCCTCCCACCATGCGCCGAGGTCGATCACCTTGGACAGGCCGTATTCGGCGAAAGTGAACCGGCTTTCGTGGATGATTACGCCGGCGTCGACGTCGCCGCGTTCACAGGCCGGCATGATCTCGTCGAAGGGCAGGTAGATCAGTCGATCCAGGGCGGGATCGAAAAGCCTCAGCAGCAGCGCCGCCGTGGTCAGCCGGCCGGGCACGGCGATCTTCTTGCCCTTCAGCCGTTCCGGCTGAAGGGGTTCTCTCGAAACCACCAGGGGGCCGCAACCTCTGCCCAGGGCCCCGCCGGCCCGGAGCAGGACGTAGTGGTCCCGGACGTAGCCCAGGGCGTGAAAGGAAATCTTGGTCAGATCGAGTTTGCGCTCCAGGGCCATGGCATTCAAGGTCTCTATATCTTCCAGCACTTCCCGGCACCTCGGCGCATCGGGAATTCGACCACGCGTCATGGCGCAGAAGATGAACGTGTCGTTCGGACAGGGCGAATACCCGAGGGAAAGGACGGTCATGATCCTGCCTCCTTACGGGCTGCGTCCGGGAGCAAAAAACGGGCCCTGATTGTGCGCCGCCTCATAAGACTCCATGTTCTACGATCAACTGGACCGCCTGCTCACAGCACCGGATCGCCAGGGGCAGATCCCACTGCGACAGATCCCTGTCGACCACCCGGTTGCTGATGCCGCGGATCTCCACGAAGGGTATCCCGTTGGCCGCGGCAACATGGGCCGCCGCCGCCCCTTCCATGTTCTCGCATATCCCGTCGTAACGGGCGGCCATCGTGTCACCGACCGCCTGCACGCCGCTGCATTGCTGCACGGTGATGAAGGGGCCTGCGGCAATCTGGCGTGTCGATATTCCTTCCAGCCCGGATACCAGGCATTGCCGGATATTCTCGGCTCGCCCGCCGTCGAGCGGTATCCTGTTGTACAGGGGCTCTCTGAGCGTCCGGCCGGCCGGCTCGTGGTCGTCGGTCCGGGCGGGAAGCATGGGAAAGCCCATTCCCTCCAAGTCAACCCAGCCTTTGGGTGTCAGCACGCCTGTATCGCCGTAGCATTCCTCCGTTGCAATGGCGATGTCACCGACTTGGAGACCGGATCGCACGTAAGCGCCGCCCACACCGAATTGCAGGATCACGGCGGGTTCGTGGCGGGTCAACGCCAGGGTCAGCGCCGCGGCCGTGTTGACCTGTCCCACGCCGCCCTCGACCAGGAGCACCGTCTTCCCGGACAATAATCCCTGGTGCCAGGGCCGGCTCAGGGGACGTTCCGATCCTGAGATTTCCATCCGTGCCCGGACCGGCTCCTGTTCCATATTCGTTGCGGATATGAGTAATGAATCCAGTTTCATGGCTTAGGTTGCCTGACGGTTTCACGAATGACCTGCAAAACAGGAATACGCTCGCTGGATTCCCGCTGGGTTCCCAGCGCCCGGCATGGTCGGGTCCTACTTTGGAACCCGGCCCTCAACGGCCAGTAGATAAAGCGTCTGGGAGACGGCGGTTGAATCTAACCACTCCCGGTAATCCGCTTCCGCGGTCGCTCTTTGCAATTCTGACAGGTACCCATCACGTACCATTTGAAGTCCGCGCGTTTGAGCGACCACTGCCCAGATGCCCAGCCGCGACTTGAAATCGGTTTGAGAACAGTCCGCATGTTCGTGATGTGCCGCTACCTGGATATCCACAAGCCCCAGTCTCTCCAGGTCGGGAGCAAGATGATCGGCAATCGCGTTGTCCATGCCGGCATCGGTCCGCCAGGCTAGGAACGCTTCGTAAAACACCATCACGCTCGGAGGTGGACGGGGGTCCCATACGATCTTTTCGTGATTGTAATCCAGGGCCAGAAACCATCCTCCCGGCCTTAATGTGCTTATGCAGCATTCGATCGCCCTTCCGGGAAATGGGAGCCACTGGATCACTCTGGCCGCGCTCGTCAGGTCAAACACGCGATAGAACGGAACGTGGTAAAGATCCGCCACGACGTAATGGGGGGCGCTCGACTGTGCGCTGCGGGCCTGGCGGATCAGGTTGGCGTCGACATCAAGACCTACGGTAATGCCGGGATCGGTTTTTTCGAAAATCCCCCTTGTAAGCGCCCCGGTTCCGCAGCCGGCATCCAATACACGCATTCCGGGTTGGAGCAGTTCGTCGAGCCGCCGGTGCGAGAAAGAAAGCGTTCGTTCATTCAGGATCTCTTCCGTACCGGATGGCATATGCGCTCGTACTCGTGCTTGATCCGCACCTTTCTTTCTGTCCCGCGTCAGCATTCGACATCGACCCAGCTGCCCGTTTCGTGGGACTTGACCGCCGCGTCGATCACGAGCTGGGCCGCCAGGCCGTCCCGGAAGGTGGGCGGTTCGTCCTCATCCCGCCGGATGTTGCTCAGAAAAGATGTGACAAGGCTATCATCGACGGGGGACTCAGGACATTTGACGGGCAAGTATTCCGCTTCCGAGGACCGTTCCATGAGGCGTCTGTCGCCTGC